>JBFGPT010000023.1:0-10034 GCA_041564575.1 Gammaproteobacteria bacterium
CACGGGGAAGTGAAAGCCGATAAGTTTATCCCGCTGGCAGAGCGCACCAACCTGATTGGTCCGCTGACCAACTGGAATATCAATAATGGTTTCCGGGAATTTTCCCAGCTGGAATCCTTCAGTAACGGCATTACTCTGGCTGTTAATCTGTCGCCCCAGTTTCTTATGGATGCCGAACTGCCAAAACTGCTGAAAAATGCATCAGGACTCTGGAACTTGCCGCTGGAGAGGGTGACCGTCGAAGTCACGGAAACCGCGATGATGGGCAATCCGGAAAAATGCCTGGAAGTACTGACCGAACTGAACGAATCCGGTATCAGCATCGCGATCGATGATTTTGGCACCGGCTATTCCTCACTCGAATACCTGAAGCGGTTGCCGGCCAGCGTGCTCAAGATAGACAAGTCATTCGTGACCAACATGCTCAGCGATACCTCCGATCGACGGCTGGTACAGACCATGATTGACCTCGCCGTCAACATGGACATGACGGTAGTCGCGGAAGGCATCGAGGATGAGGAGACGCTTGATACGCTGACGCTGATGGGTTGTCATCGGGCGCAGGGATATTTTATCTCACGCCCCCTTCCGGCAGCGGAACTTGAAGCCTGGACCAGCAATTACAACGACAACAAGATCTAGGAAACGTACTGCATCGCTTTTGGCAATGCATGAATATCGGCGATGATCTGTTCTGCATCTTGATACCGATCCTTAGTCATTTTCGCCAGCATCCTGTCGAGTACGTCTTGCAGAAATGCCAGTTTTTCCGGCAACCTCGGCGCTTCATCGTGCAGGTGCTTGAGTGCGATTCCGGGTATCGAGTCTGCCGTGAAGGGTAATTTTCCCGTCAACATCTCGTAAAAAATGATACCAGCGGCATACAGGTCAGCCTGCCCGTTAATCTTTTCACAACGTATCTGTTCAGGACTCATGTAATACGGCGTGCCCAGCGTGCTGCCGACGGCGGTGATATCGCTGCTGACGTCCACGCGCCGGGCAATACCGAAATCCGCAATCGCCATCGTGTCATCGGAACGAAACATGATATTCGCGGGCTTCAGGTCCCGGTGGACGATACCGGCCTTGTGGATGGCCTTCAGCCCTTCCAGTATCTGCAACTGGTAGTTAATGACCTTCTTGAATGTCAGGCCGTGTTGGATACGCCCCTTGAGATCACCCCTGGGGAAGAACTCCATGACCATGTAACCATACTTGTTGGTAAAGCCCTGCTCGTACACCCTGACCACGTTCGGGCTGTGAATATCTGAGACGAGTGTCGCTTCCTGGATGAAACGCTGCACATTTTCGTTGTTGTCCGTCAGCGTGCCGTCGAGGATTTTCAGCACGATGGTTTCACCCGTATTGTTCCGCTCGGCCAGGTAGACGCGTGACATGCCACCCTGCCCGATCAGGCGGCCGAACTTGTAGCCATAATCCTGACCGGATTCCTGTTGCGCCTGCCGGACGATTTCCTCGTCATGATAGACGTTCTTGCCGGTTTTCACCGGTTTATCCTCTGAGGCGGCCGCACCGATCGCCTCATAAACCAGCTTGCACAGCCCTTCCGAACTCAGATCGCGCTTGTTTATGACCTGGAATGCGCCCACCTTCAGCGCCTCATTGACAATTTGCGCATCGTTGTTGGCGATCAACAGCGTTGGGGGCAGACTGGATTTTTTCGAATAATGCATCAGCCAGCTGATACCGGACCCCCCCAGCCCGAGTTCATGATTCAGAATGATTACGTCATACACGGACCAGTCAAAGGTCTCTTCCGGCAGGCCGCTCTCATTCGGGTTGTATTCCACGACCTCAACATCATCGATGCCCTTCGCGAGGAACTTGCCGATGATTCGCATACTGCGGCGTGAAATATCAACTACGAGTATTTTCATGAGGAGCCAAGGCCAGGGCAGCGTGTGACTGACCGGGCTAGATTAATCAAGCATTGGTGCTTTTTCAAATTATTCCTTGAAATCTGGATAGATTCACTATTTCAGTTACATCCGGAAATGTGCCATTCTTGCGTGGTGCCATAGGCGGGTGTGCCAGGGATTAACAAAAATTTACGAAAGCCCGGGCATTCCCGTCCTGAGATCCTTTATTATAAGGCAAACTGCGAGCAGGACATGATCAGTAACACCCCGGACCGGACATTGAACACATGACAGGCGCTGCATTGAAAGACACCGGGTTATTTATCACGGCATTTATCACCGGTGCCGCGGTCATGATCATCGAGGTCATGGGATCGCGGGTGATGGGCCCCTATTTCGGGGCCAGTCTCTACATCTGGACCTCTCTGATCAGCGTCACGCTGTTATCTCTGGCCCTGGGCTACGCGGTGGGCGGCTGGATCATCGACCGTTACAAAAACATCCTGAGCCTGGTTTCGTTCCTGATCATTGCCGGCTGCCTGGTGATTGGCACCACCTATATACGCATACCCGTCATCGAGTTCTCCCTTGGTTACGATCTCAGGGCCGGGTCCCTGCTCGCATCGGTGATCCTGTTCGGACCGCAGATACTTCTGCTGGGTGCCATCACGCCGCAACTGTCCAGGCTGCTCACCCATGACCTGGATAATCTTGGCAAGGTGGTCGGCGGCGTATACGCGATTTCAACCATCGGTAGTGTAATTGGCACCCTGGTCGTCGGTTTCGTGCTGATACCGCGCTACAGTATTGACCAGATATTCATGGCGGTTGGCCTGATCCTGATCCTCCTGGGCCTCATTATTGCGTTTTATCAAAACAGGAAGTATTTGCTGCTGGGCATATTGCCTGCTTTCCTGATGTTTATCGATGGACCAGGATATTCCGCTCAACCGCTGAATAATAATGGTACCAAAATTGAAATAGTCGCAAACAGCAATAGTTTCTACGGCAATATCAAGGTTGTTGATTACATCTCAAATTTTTATCACACCCGTGAACTCGTGATTGACGGGCTGATACAGGGTGGCATCGACCTCGGGAACGGCCTGTCGATCTATGAATACTCATACGTGATCAACGCCCTGTGCAGGCATTATGTGCCAAACGGGAACAACATGCTGATGGTTGGCCTTGGCGCCGGGATCATACCTGCATGGATGGAACGGAACGGTATCACCACGGACATCGTTGAACTTGACGATAACATCATTCGTATTGCCCACGATTATTTCGGATTCAATCCCGGCGGCAACGTCTATATCGAGGACGCCAGATATCACCTGGCCATGCACGATACCCGCTATGATTATATCGTGGTTGACGTGTTTACCGGTGATATCACGCCTGCTTACCTGTTAAGTTACGAGGCCATCGAGCTTATCAAGAAAAGATTGACGAATCGCGGGATTGTCGTCTTTAACCTGGTCGTGGATCTGGCCGGTGAACAGGAATCCTTGCGCAGTATCGTCAAGACCTTCCGGCAATCATTTGATGTCGTCAACATATACCCGACCGGGGTAATCCGGCAACAGGATCAATCAGTCGAAAATATCATTCTCGTTGCCCATGACGGGAGCCGAAACGTCATGCCGGAGTGGAGCCTGGATGGTCACCAGGTTCATGCATTGGTCCAGAACAGCCTCGTGGATACACCGAAATCACCTCTTGTAATTAACGGCCTGGATTCCGCCCTGATACTGACCGATGTTTACAATCCGCTGGATTTGCTGGATGCGCAGGTCAAGGAATCGTTTCGGAAGCTGATCCTCGGTTCTACAGACCACGCCGTACTTGATTCTGGTATACATTAACGAAAACGGGTAGCACGTTGGCCGGGGTTTTAACCGTTGTCGCTACTGTGCCACATGGCACTTGTCACACAGGTAGGTCGAAAATGCTACCTTGTCATGACAAACACCGCAGTATTTCCCCCTGAAAATATCGTCCATGGTAATTTTGTTGGCCGCCTTTTTAGCCGCGAATATGGATTCATGACAGTTGTCACAGGCCAACCAGCGAGTGTGCGCCCTGTGCGGAAAAACCACCGGGGACATCTGCCGGGTATTGGTCATGACAATTTCGCTGTCCAGCATCTTCAGTTCACCATGGCCCTGCAGGTTAGCGCGCGGGTCGATCAGGCCGTCGTCCAGCGCCCGCATCCAATCCACCTCACCGATAGCGTTCACCGGGAATCCGGCCAGCGCCTCGTTGGCCTTCTGTAACAGGGCATAGGCATCGCTGTTGCGGTCATAAAGACTGTTCTGATCCTCGACCGCCGTGTCCGGCCGAACGCGCACCACCGGTGCTGGCGGCGGGGCCGCGGCAACCGCCTTGACCTGTTTTTCCACAGCCGGGGCCGGTGGTTCGGTAACGCCGGTCCCGCTATCCGGTCCGCCCGTTACAACGTTATCCTTGTTCAAGACGGCCGGGATATCCTCAGGATCTTGCTCCAGCGGTTCTTCGACAGTTACAGGTTGTAAAATGACGGGCGCCTGTTCCGGGGCGGTCTCCGCCACGGCCGGGACGCTTGTTGGAACGGGCGGTTCGGGTATGGACGCTTCCTGCGTGACGGGCTTGCTGCTGTCCGACTTGCAGGAATACAGGTAAGCGCACAGGAATATCAGGAGCAGGATGTGAATCAGGCGCGAGTTTGACACAGCCACTTTATTCCAGGAGAAAGGATTAACCGTTTTTTTAATGATACTTGAATAGCCGCTGATTATGCCATCGCCTCTCCGAAAAACTCCGCGCCCCGGATAGTTCGGGCTCGTGCTGGCCGGGCCCGGGTTGCCCGTTTGTCCCCCGGCGCGGGAACATGCCGACAGCCGCGAAATCCCACTGCAGCACTGTCACGGGATGCCCGGTATTGACCGTTTTTCGGGCTATTCGCGTCAGATCTGGCTGGCGATTTCCGGCAGATCACTTAACATTGTACCGGTGCGATTGCCGCAGGAGTGGCGGTCCACCGGCATTTGAGCTTGCCCGGTACAAACAGTACGGATGATTTTCAATAAGGCGAACCGGCCGGGACAGATTGCTGAATGCTTTTATAAGGTAGAAAAACGAATGATCAGGAAAACTATCTGTTACCCGCTGTGCCTGCTTTTCACCCTGCTGCATTTTCCCGCGCGTGCGGAACAGGAGGTCCTCGGCTGGCTGGAGGCCGTTTATCTACAGCCCTGGGGTATCCGCCTCAGAACGAAACTCGACACCGGCGCGCGCACCAGTTCGATTCATGTCACTGGCATAGAAACGTATCATGTTGATGACCAGCTCTGGGTCAGGTTTACCATCCCGTACCGGGACAAAAAGGATGACCCGGAACTCCAGGAGGTGGTTCTTGAGCGGCCCGTTATCAGAGAGGCCAGGATCAAGGAACATGTCGGAGAAAGCGTTTCCCGATATGTCGTTGAAATCGAGTTTTGTCTGAACGGAAAACATTACGCGACGCCCTTCACGCTGGCAGACAGGTCCAATTTCAATTATCCGATGCTGCTCGGACGCACGACGATGAAGGGCAACGTTATGGTAGATCCGGGCCGAACGTTCACCGCAAACAAATCCTGCGAGTGAAGTCGCCGGTTATCAGACAAATTGACCATGCCGGAAAGTAATATCGTATGCGTGATTTGAATGTAAAAATTTTCTGTTTCCTGCTGGCGATCACCGGCCTGGGGCTGATGTATGCCAAGGTCAAATTACTCGGCTTGCCGCTGGTTCCGAACCAGATATCCTCCATATGGGCCGTTGAAGCCCGTGTCGAGTTCGACGGGCTCGGCCGTTCCGCGCTGGTGAACCTCGATATACCCGACAAACTGGGTAATTACCTGAAGCTGGATGAATTCTTTATCTCCAGAAATTACGGTCTCAACGTCGCGAGCAAGAAAAAGGAACGGCGCGCGGAATGGTCGATTCGCAATGCAAAGGGCAAGCAACGGCTTTACTACCGCATTGAAGTTGTACTGGAGGATGATTCAAGGGCCGATAAACCGGTCAAATCCAAAGCGCCCACGGCCCCTGTTAAACCACTGTACGAGGAACCGCTGGCTTCCGCTATAGAAGATACACTGACGAAAGTCCGTGATGAATCCGCCGACATCTTTACCTTCGTCAGCCAGTTATTGCTGCACCTCAACGATCCCAGCCCGAGTAAAAATGTACTGGTCATAAAACAGGGATTTACACCCGGAACGGAAGAATGGGTCAAACGAATAATATACGTCCTGGAAGGCGCCCGGATATCCGCACGCCTGGTAACCGGGATAATCCTTGAGGAAGGGATGACGAACACAAGTCTCATCCCGTGGCTGGAAGTGCATAACGGGGAGACCTGGGAAGGTTTCGATCCCCAGTCCGGCAATACCGGCTATCCATCGAATTTCATGCGCTGGAGTGTCGGTAATAATCCCCTGCTGTCCATCGAGGGAGGGAAAAACGAGCACATCCGCTTTTCCGTATCGACGCGGCCTTATTCAGAGGTGGAAATATCGCAGGAGCGGGCCAAGTCACAGTATTCCTTTCTGAACAGCTGGTCACTGTACAAGTTGCCGCTGGCCACCCAGAACGTGTATCAAATTCTGTTGATGATCCCGCTCGGCGCTCTCGTTGTGGTATTCATGCGTACGATAGTCGGCTTCCCCTGTTTCGGCACGTTCATGCCGATCCTGATCTCACTGGCGTTTCGCGAAACGGAATTATTATGGGGCATCGTGCTCTTCAGCATCATTACGGCCATCGGGCTCACATTTCGTTTCTTCCTCGAACGCCTGAACCTGCTGCTGGTGCCCAGGCTCAGCTCGGTACTGGTCATGGTCATCATGTCAATGCTGGCTATCAGTCTCATCAGCAACGATCTCAATATCGAACGCGGCATTTCCATCGCCCTGTTTCCTATCGTCATCCTCACCATGGTCATCGAGCGCATGTCGATTATCTGGGAGGAAACCGGGCCTTTTGATGCGATCAAGGCAGGCATCGGCAGCCTGGTCATGGCCGTTATCGGTTATTACGTCATGACCAATGATCACCTGGAACATATCATGTTCAGCTTTCCGGAATTTCTCCTGGTTATACTGGCACTCACCATGATTGCCGGAAGATACACGGGCTACCGGATCAATGAATTGCTGCGTTTCAGGGATCTGGCCGTGGAAGGACAAAAAAATGCTAGGCAGGATTAGAGCGCTGCGCAAAGCCGGAGTGGTCGGCATCAATTCGCGCAATTGCGGTTACATCATGACGAACAACCCGCGCCGACCTTATCAATTCGTCGACGACAAGGTACACACGAAGCAGCTGGCCGAACAGGCCGGGATCGCGGTGCCCAGGCTGTACGGCCTGATCTCCACCGTGCACCAGACACACCTGATTGATGAGATCACGCGCGACAAGAAGGATTTTGTCATCAAGCCGGCGCACGGCAGCGGCGGCAAGGGTATCCTGGTCGTGGAAAATCGCCGCAGGGACCTGTTCATGAAGCCGGACAACACCTTCATTAACATGGATTCACTGACGCATCATATAGAAAATATTCTCGGCGGCGTCTACAGCCTGGGTGGCCAGGTCGACCAGGCCATTGTCGAATACCGGGTCAAGTTCGACCTGATTTTCAATTCGATCAGTTACCAGGGTGTGCCCGATATTCGCGTGCTGATCTACAAGGGCATACCGATCATGTCCATGCTGCGCCTGCCGACCCGCCAGTCCGACGGCAAGGCCAACCTGCACCAGGGCGCCGTGGGTGTCGGCATCAACCTGGCCACGGGTGTTACCACGCTGGCGGTATGCAATGACCACCGTATTGATGAACATCCCGACTTTGGCACGCCGGTTTGCGACCTGCAGATCCCCGGCTGGCAGGATTTGCTGCTGCTGGCGGCGCGTTGTTACGAGCTGGCGCCGCTGGGCTATCTCGGCGTGGACATCGTGCTCGACGCGGAGCGCGGACCGTTGGTGCTCGAACTCAATGCCAGACCGGGGCTTGCGATACAGATTGCCAACGGACGCGGCTTGCAGCATCGCCTCGACGCCATCGACCGGCTGGAAACTCTGCCCGACAAGGCCGAGGAGCGTGTCTCGGTCATCCACAGCGCTCTAGATGCAATGCTTTAATCGTTTATGAATAGTCGCGTCTGTAAACATTTCATTTTCTTACTACTTGTCTCAGGCCATGCCTTTTTAACCCGCTATGTGCTTGCCACGGAAGTTGTCGATAGCGAAGAGGCGATCATTACCCCGGAAATACCCGCTGATATCACCGAACGCAATTACAGCATCTATTCAGATTCGCGCGAGTCGACAACCGCGCCGGACCGTGACGATGAGACGCCATCGTTCCAACCCAGCCCGATTCCCACCGAGGCCGAACCATTAAAAATACTGGGCGAGTATGTCCAGCCCGGACATTTCAGGGTGCTTAACTGGGTATCCGGGCAGTCGTTCTCCGGCCGAACCGTCAAACCACCGGTGCTGGTTGTACGGGGCAGCAACCCGGGCCCCGTGCTGTGCCTGGTTGCCGCGATCCATGGCGACGAACTGAATGGCATTGAAATCGTCAGGCGCGTGGTCCGCGGCCTCGATGCCGGAGAACTCAACGGCACGGTTATAGGTGTCCCGATCGTCAACCTGTTCGGGTTTACCGGAAATTCGCGTTACCTGCCGGACCGGCGCGACCTCAACCGCTACTTCCCCGGTAATGTGACTGGCAGCGCCGCATCGCGCATCGCCCATCGTTTCTTCAACCAGATAATCCGGCATTGCCATTACGTGGTTGATTTCCACACGGGCTCGTTCAAACGCAACAACCTGCCGCAGTTGCGCGCGGACATGAACAACCCGCAGGTCAGGGAATTCGTCGCTCACTTCGGCTCGACCGTCGTGCTGCATAAACCCGGACACGGTAAAACGCTTCGCGCCGCGGCCACGCAGGCGGGCATCCCCACGGTCGTATTTGAACTCGGACAGCCCGGCTCGGTGCAGGAGAGTTATGTCAAGGCCGGCATGAAGGCACTTGACGCGCTCCTTGCCAACCTGGAGATGGTAGAGCGGCTTCGCCTGTGGTTTGAACCGCAACCTGTTTACTACAGCTCACGTTGGATCCGCGTCAACAACGGCGGCATATTATTTTCCGAGGTCAAGATCGGCGACGAAGTCCCCGCCGGAGGATTGCTCGGTCATATCATCAACCCGCTGACCTCTGTCGAAACCGAGATACATTCGCCGGTTAACGGCCGCGTCCTGGGCATGGCGCTCAACCAGTTCATGCTGCCCGGTTACGCTGCTTTCCATATCGGCGTCGCGGCCGATACCCGCACCTTGATCGAACAGCAACCATCGGGCGGTGAAGAGGACGCGAACGATATCCTCGACGATGAATACGGCGAAGCGGAAGACGGCTTTGAAAAAATGCCCGACCATGAAGAGGAATTACATTGATTTTCGGCCGGCTGCAATAATCCGGCTGATGTTTAATCTATCCTTGATCCGGTAATTTACGCCTTTATTTTATACGCACCGCCTTCAACGATTTGCCGGTCGTGTCCTGAACCGGTATCACATCGCTATATACCCGGCCTGTTCTCCCGATGCGGGGCATAACAGGTCATTTTGCCTGTTACAGGATTCGGAGGGTTTGCTATCATGATTTTTCAGGCAGCAACAAACTACGATAAACGGGGATTCGTGATAAATGCATCGATTTTTATTTTTTACAGCGTGCGGCCTCATATCAATTTCGGCCGCAACTCGCCTGGCCGCAGAACCGTCAATATCCATTGATAAAAACTATTACTATATTTCCGGCATGACAGAAGCTGAAATCAGGGATGATTTAATCAGGAATTCCCCGGCTTCCAAAAATGGAAAAAAACTGACCGCGTATACCACCTGGTTCGTGACCTGGAGTTATATAACAGACATATCAGACGGCTTGTGTGCAATATCAGACGCTGAAACAGATGTAAAAATTACATTTATTCTGCCCGAGCTGGAAGATACCGAATCCATACCCGATGAAGTACTGCAAAAGTGGGAAAATTTTGAAACGGCACTGCTGCACCATGAAAACGGACACAAGTCATTTGGCGTAAAAGCCGC
>JBFGPT010000024.1:0-10033 GCA_041564575.1 Gammaproteobacteria bacterium
AGGTTCTGCGCCAGCGTAAACAGTGACGAGGCATCGGTGATATCAACATCGGCCTCGATCCGCACGTCCAGGGATTCGAGTTCCGGCGAGGCATTACGGCAGGTGGCAATGACCTCGTCGCCACGGGCCTTGAGCTGCCGGCAAAATTCTAGACCGATACCGCGGTTGGCGCCTGTAATCAATGCTGTAGCCATACATACCTCCATTCAAGCGCACCGGAAGAACATTCTGTCCGGCCTGGTGTAAATGCAAAAAACCCGTTTTTCAATGTCTAATTCTAGACGGATTGCTGACCTGAACCCAGTAATTTAGCGGGCCGTTGAATCTCAAGACAGTAAAAGTCAGGCGACGGCCGGCGAGACAGCGCATGAAACATTGCTGTAATTCATAAGAATTACAGCAATGATACGAAAAACCGGGCGTTTTCAGCCGGGTGTTCTTATTTTATGAAACGAATGGTGTACGGATACCGGTATTGCACGCCGGAATTGGCCTTCATCGAGGCAATGATTACCATCACGATCTGGTAGATGATGATAAAAGCCAGCAGCAAAAAGCCGACCAGCACGAACATCAGGATGATGGAAACGATGGCGGCGATGAACATCGTCAACTGGAAGTTCAGCGACTCCTTGCCCTGGTCGTCCACGAACGGCATCTCGTCTTTCTTGACCAGCCAGATGATCAGTGGCCCGAGTATGCTGCCAAAGGGAATGATATAACCGGAAAAGGCGATCAGGTGGCAGAGCATCCCCCACATGCGCGTATCTTTATCTATGGTGGTTTGAGATTCCGTTGTTTGCGCTTCGGCTTCCTGGTTCATGTGAGTACCCCCCGACTTGTTATCTATGAAATCTAGTGTATTGCAAGACCGGATTCAAGCAGGGTTTACCAGGCAAGATCGGGTTTATGTGCGATGCAGGTATTGACTTTCCGCAGGGCCCAGTCGTGCTCCGGGCTGAAACGCGTGTGATTCACCCCACCCCATTCAACAGGAATGCCCTAAATCAGGCGCGACCACCAGGTTGCGGGAACACCAGGGCAAGCCGAGACTTCTTACAGATGAAGACAGAACATCAGAGCGCGAGAGACAAATCCCTTGCCCCCACCAGGCTTCCGATATACCAATGGACATAACCAGATACTCGTTATAGATAAATTATTATTACGGAGATTGTTACTGATTGAGTTTAACAGGCACTTTTACTGCTGGGCCGAGAGGACTGTTAATGCTGGATCATACTAGTCGTTGGCAGAACTGATGAAGGTCATAATGCTTTTCTCGTGGAAATTCGTATCCGTCTTCAAAATTGAAAGCATATCATTTGTATACGATGGCAGATTTGCATAGAAACGTTACGAAACGAGTTTCAGCTAGAATCAACTAGATATTTCAAATTTTTTACCGGTAACGCGTCGGATCGGCAATACCGGCGGCCGCGAAACCCTCGGCGCGAAAGCGGCAGGAATCACAGTGGCCACAGGCAAGTCCTTCCCGATCGGCCTGGTAGCATGAGACCGTCAGCGAGTAATCGACCGCGAGATCATGACCGGTCTTAATAATCTCCGATTTTGATTTGTGAATTAAAGGCGTGTGGATTTTTACCGGCTGGCCCTCGACCCCGGCTTTCGTCGCCAACTCCGCCATGGCCTGGAAGGCCCTGATATATTCCGGGCGGCAGTCGGGATAACCGGAATAATCCACGGCGTTGACACCGATATAGATGTGTTCGGCATCGATCACCTCGGCATAGCCGAGGGCATAGGCCAGGAAAATGGTATTGCGCGCCGGCACGTAGGTGACCGGGATGCCGTCCTCATGCTCCTCGGGCACGGCGATGCCGGGGTCGGTCAGTGCCGAGCCGCCGATCTGGGTCAGGTCCAGCATCAGGATCTTGTGTTCCTGCAACGCGTATTGCGCGGCGACGCGCCGGGATGCATCGAGCTCGGCATGATGGCGCTGGCCGTAATCGAAGCTGAGCGCGTAACACTCGTGACCCTCGTCGATTGCGATCGCCAGTGCCGTCGCTGAGTCGAGACCGCCGGACAGCAGGATGACCGCCCTGTTGTTCGCCATCTAACGACCCTTCACGTCGCCCCACAGGGCCTTGTGGATTTGCAACTGGAAGCGCACCGGCAGTTGATCCGCCAGGATCCAGCCGGCAAGTTCGGTGGCATCCTGTTGCCCGTAACTCGGTGAAAACAGTACCTCGCAGAGTTGATCGAGCTTGCGCTCCTGCAATAGTTGTCTCGCCCACTCGTAGTCCGTGCGGTCGCAGATCACAAATTTGATCTCGTCGTGCGCTTTCAGGTATCCGAGGTTCTCCATGCGATTCTTGTCCTGTTCCCGTGATCCCGGGGTTTTCAGGTCGAGTACCCTGATCACACGCGGGTCGACCGCACTGACATCCATGGCGCCACTGGTTTCCAGGCTGACACGGTAATCGGCGTCGCATAACAGCCGTAACAACGGCAGGCAGTTTTTTTGCGCCAGCGGTTCGCCGCCAGTGACGGTAAGGTAACGCGTGCGGTATTGCCGGACCTCTTCCAGGATGGATTTCAGATCGCGCTTGTCGCCCTCATAGAAGGCGTACTCGGTGTCGCAGTACTGGCAGCGCAAGGGGCAACCGGTCAGGCGGATGAACACGGTCGGCACGCCGGTCGTGCTGCTTTCGCCCTGCAGCGAGAAAAAAATCTCGTTGATCTTGAGTGTCAGCGTCAGCAGATCTTGCGTGGATGCCTGACTGGCCGAACTGGCAGTCATGATGACTATCCAGAACCGGTCGTAAAACAGGCTGTTTTGCGTTCAGGCAAGGCACGAGCCTTTCGAAAAGCGTAGTTTACACGTGAGTAAATGAGCATTTGAGAAAGGCGAGAACGAAGCATCAACGTAAAAGAGCAGTTTTGAGACTGGTTCTAACTGCTGCCCGGGATCCTGATGGTCCGCAGGCGTTCGTCTGCGAGCCGGGCGGCAGTGGATCCGGGGTAACGGGTCTTGAGCTCCTCCAGCCGCTTCTTGGCCTCCGGCAGGTTGCCCAGTTCCTGGTAACTGAAACCCAGTTTCAGCATGCCATGCGCCACCTTGCGGCTTTCGGGATAATTGTCGATGAGCGTCTGGTAGGCATTGATAGCATTATCGTATTTGCCCGTGACATAAAATGTTTCGCCCAGCCAGTACTGCGCGTTGTCAGCGTATTCACTGTCGGGATATTTTTCCAGGTATTCGTTAAAGGCCTTGACCGCCTGATCGTAGTTGGCCTGCTTTAACAGGTTGAAGGCCTTCTGGTAATCCGCCTGGGCGCGCAAGGGATCGACCTTGGCCTGTGCTGCTGCAGTGCCGGCATCACTGTCCGCGGTCTTGGCGGACGCGGCCGGTGCCGCTTCCATGGTGTCATCCGCTGCCTCGGGGACTGCCTCCGGTTGCGGCGCTGTGCTGACGGCGGTCTTCGCCGGCATGGCCGCTTCCGGGTCGGTGATCTCCAGCGTGCGCGACGGGCCGCCGGCCGCCCCGACGCCGCCGGCTTCCAGTTGTTGCATACGGCGATCGACATCGGTGAACAACTTGCGTTGTTGCTCCTTCATCTGCGCCAGTTCGTGGCTCTGCACCTCGACCTGGCCGCGCAGGCGGCCGATCTCGGTTTGCAGGGCCTCGACCTGCTGTAGCAAATCGAGCAGGCCCTGGTTGTTGAGCAGACGTTCCAGCCGCGCGAGGCGCTGTTCCATTTGCGCCGCATCGGCGGCGCTGGTGACCGGGGCCTTGTTCCCGGCCAGCGTCAGCGCCGGCGTCAGGAAAAATAAAGTCGCAAAGACAAGCTTGTTCAAATGTACTGACCTTCCTAGTAAATGATGACAACCCTGCGGTTCTGGCTCCAGGCGGATTCGTCATGGCCGTCCACGGCGGGACGTTCCTCGCCGTAACTGACGGTGCGGATCTGGCCGGCCGAAGCCCCCAGCAGTGACATTTGCCGCTTCACCGAGTTGGCGCGGTTCTCGCCGAGCGCCAGATTGTATTCACGCGAACCGCGTTCGTCGGCGTGCCCTTCCAGTGTGATAACCACGTTGGGGTTGGCCGCCAGGTATTGCGCGTGTGCCTCGATGGCAGGCCGGAACTCAGGCCGGACTTCGGCGCTGTCATAGGCGAAATAGATAATACGGACAGCCAGGTTGCTGGACGGATCATTCAGCGGGTCGAGGCTGGAATCCGCTTCGGCGCCGGTGCCATAGGCCTGAGCGCTGCCGCTTTCGGCCTCGGTGGCCGCTACCGCGCCACTTTGATCCTCGACAACGATGTCTTCCGGTTTCTCTTCGGTGGCGCTACAGGCAAACAACAACCCCAGTGAGGCAATCAATAAAATGTTTCTGATGTTCATTCCTTACTCCTTCGGTCGATCAAGGCCGAGTGTCGATAGAAGAATACCCGTATCAAGATGGTTTTTGAATATGGAAATCATGGCTCAGGAAACGGTCCCCAGGCCGGTTCACGCACCTCGCCCTGGGCCAGTGACAGGCGCTGGTGCACGCGTCCATCGGATGACACCGCCGCCAGTTCGGTGCCGCGAAAACCGGTGGTGGCGTACATGATCATGTGACCGTTTGGCGCATAGCTGGGTGATTCGTCGAGGTTGGTCTCGGTCAGTATGTTGACGAAACCCGAGGCCAGATCGAGCACGGCGATACGGTAGTTGCCGTTGATCCCGTGCACCATGGCGATGGACTGGTTGTCCGGCGCATAGCGCGGCCGGGCGTTGTACTTGCCCTCGAAGCTGAGACGCCGCGGTGTGCCACCGCGGATGTCGATTTCGTAGATCTGCGGGCCGCCGCTGCGGTCCGAGGTGAACACCAGGCGGTTGCCGTCGCTGGACCAGTTCGGCTCGGTGTCGATTGCCGAGTGGTTGGTGACGCGTTGTAACAGGCCGCTGCCGATATGCATGATATAGATCTCCGGGTTACCGTCCTTTGACAGGGTCATGGCCAGGCGCGATCCGTCCGGTGACCAGGCCGGGGCGCTGTTGATACCGGGACTGGATTGCACGGCGCGGCGGCTGCCGCTGCTGATATCCTGTATATAGATTGCGGAATTTTTGCCCTCGAAGGATACGTAGGCCAGGCGGTTACCGTCCGGTGACCAGCTCGGCGACAGCAGGGGTTCCGGCGATTCCAGCAACACGCGCGGGCTGTAGCCGTCGGCATCTGCGATCTCGAGGCGGTGCAGGGTTTTACCGGGCGCCGGTTTGTCGACCGTGATGTAGGCGATGCGCGTGGAGAAGGCGCCGCGTACGCCGGTCAGCTTTTCGTAAATGACGTCGCTGATCCGGTGATAGTTGCGCCGCAGTTGCGCCTTCGTGCTGTTGAGGCGGTAACCGGCAATCTGGTTTTCGCGATAGACGTCGAACAGGCGGAACTCGATGTCATAGTCACCGGTGGTGGTCAGGTACAGGTTGCCGATGACGATATGTTCCATGCCGAGCAGCCGCCAGTCCTGAAACTTGATTTCCTCGACCGTGTGCGGATGTTGTGGCAGATCGGCAAAGTCCATCGGCTTGAAGCGGCCGCTGCGCAGCAGGTCGTTACTGATAATCTCCTCGGGCGATAACGGCGGCAGGTTCGCCGCCTGCGACCAGCCGAAAGGGATCACCGCGATCGGCAGGGCCTCTTCCATGCCTTCCGTGATCTGGATGTCGAGAACGGCATATGCGGATTGACCACACAGCAGCAATATCGACAACACGATTTTATTCAACAGTTTCATATTCAGTTTTCCGGTTCAAATGTAAAACGGATCTCACGCATTTTCTCGAACAGGCGGCTTTCGTCCGGCACCGGCAGGGGCGATGCTTTTTGTACCGCGGTCTGCGCGCGGCGGTCGAACAACTCGTTGCCACTGGACTCCAGAATGCGCACATCAACAACGTCGCCACCCGGGATCACCCTGATGTAGAGGACGCAGGACAGTCCTTTTGGCAGACCCGCAGTGTTGAATTCCCGCTCCACCAGCCCGCGTATCCTTTGCGTGTACTGCGCAATGATACTCATGTCCTGCTGGTTTTGCGCTTCTTCCAGTTCCAACTGTTCTTCCAGCAGTTCCTGCTGCCGCATGGTCTCCTCGGCCTTGCGACGTTTCTCTTCTTCCTGTTTGCGCTTGCGCTCTTCCTCCTCGCGCTTTTTCTGTTCCTCCAGTTTTTTCAGCTCCGCTTCTTGTTTGCGTTTCTCTTCTTCAAGGCGTTTTCGTTCTTCCTCGGCCTTGCGTTTCTTTTCCTCCTCGAGCTTGCGTTTTTCCTCCGCCAGCTTTTTCTTTTCCTCTTCGATTTTACGCTTTGCCTCGAGTTCCTTCAGGCGGATTTGTTCCTGTTCGCGCTGCTTTTTTTCCTCCGTCTTTTTGATTTCAATGTCCTTCAGCCGTTTCTCCTCGACCTCGCGTTTCTTTTTCGCCTCTTCCGCCTTGCGCTCGAGATCCTTCTGGCGCTCGACCTCGGCCTTGCGTTTTTGCTCCTCGGCCGCCTTGATCTTCTCCAGTTCCCTTTGCACCTGTTGCTTGTCCACCGACACGGCCTTGACGATGTTGACCTTCGGCGGAGGTTTCGGTACCGGCGTCAGGTCTATGCTGATCACCAGCAGGCCGATCAGCACGATATGCAGGATCACCGATAACAGGAACGAACGCACTGTCATGAACCAGCTCAAACGCATGCGCTTCAGTTCTCCGGCGGATCGGTCAGGATACCTACACTGGGAACTCCCGCGCTTTGTAGCAGGGCCATCAATTGTACGACACGGCCATAGGGCACGCTGTCATCGCCGCCCACGAGGACCGGGATGTCCGGCTGGTACTTGAGCAGGGCATTGACCCGGTTGACCAGCACACCGGGCGAGACCGGCTGCTCCTGGTCCTCGCCATAGTTAATGAAATAGTTGCCGTCGCTGTCGACGTTGACGATGACCGGATCCTTGCCGGTATGCGGCAGCGGCGACGACGGCGCCTGCGGCAAGTCTACCTTGACGCCCTGGGTCAGCAGCGGCGCCGTGATCATGAAGATCACCAGCAGTACCAGCATGACATCGATGTACGGCACCACGTTGATCTCCGACATGGGGCGCTTCCTGATCCGTTGTCGCATGCCTTGTTCCTGTCCCGTCAGCTGTGGGCGTGCCGCTGCAGGATCGAGGAGAATTCCTCGGAAAAGGTCTCGTAGCGGTTGATCAGACGCTCGACATCGTTCGAATAACGGTTGTAGGCAATCACTGCGGGAATCGCCGCGAACAGGCCCATCGCCGTTGCGATCAGCGCCTCGGCGATACCGGGCGCGACCATGGAGATGGTCGCCTGTTGCACGTTACCCAGGGCCCTGAAGCTGTTCATGATGCCCCAGACGGTGCCGAACAGACCGACATAGGGGCTGGTAGAACCGACCGTCGCCAGGAAAGACAGGTTGGTTTCGAGAAACTCGATCTCACGGCTTAGTGCCACGCGCATGGCGCGTTGCGATCCCTCGAGTATAGCCTTGGGATCGATCTTTTCCTGCTTGCGCAGGCGCGCAAATTCCTTGAAGCCGGCCTCGAAGATCTTTTCCATGCCGGTGGCCTCGTAGCGCTGGTTGCTGATGCGCGAGTACAGCGGGCTCAGGTCTTCCAGCGACCAGAAACGCTCCTCGAACTGGTTGGCATCGCGTTTGGCCTTGTTGAGCATGACGCGTTTGTTGAAGATCATGGTCCACGAAACCAGCGAGGCGATGATCAGGGACAGCATCACCAACTGCACCAGCAGGCTGGCGTTCAGGATCAATTGTAAAAAAGAAAGATCAGTTGACATCCTGCATCTCCGCAACAAGAAAATCCGGTAATCGTTTGGGCCTGAAGGTTTCCGGGTCAAGACTCACGATCAGCACCCTGCCCTCGCACAGCAGTATCTGGTCCTGGTTTTTGATTACCTGGTGAAATCGAAAACTGGCCGGCCGGCAATCACAGGGTCTGGCCGTGATAGTCAGAACGTCGTCGAGACGGGCCGGTTTATGATAATCGATCTCTACATGCCTGACCGCGAAGATAAGTCCTTCCTCCCTGCTGAGGACACTTTGATCATAACCGAGCTTGCGTAACATCTCGGTGCGCGCGCGTTCCATATACTTGAGGTAGTTGGCATAGTAAACCACGCCGCCGCTGTCGGTGTCCTCGTAGTAAATGCGTGCGGTCCAGTTGAATTCATTCATCCGTGTCGGTGTCGTCAAACAGGCTGGCCGATTGCCCCGGTTGATCCGGTACCTTCAGGCCGAAGTGTTGCCAGGCGTTACGGGTCGCGGTACGGCCGCGCGGGGTGCGCATGAGAAAGCCCTGCTGGATCAAATAAGGTTCGAGCACGTCTTCTATGGTATCACGCTCCTCGCCGATGGCCGCTGCCAGGCTGTCGACACCGACCGGGCCGCCGTCGAATTTCTGCATCACGGCGAGCAGCAACTTGCGGTCCATCATGTCGAGACCAAAGGCATCGACATCGAGCATGTCCAGCGCCCGTGTCGCAATATCGGCGCTGATTGCACCGTCACCCTTGACCTCGGCGTAATCGCGCACCCGGCGCAACAGGCGATTGGCAATACGTGGTGTGCCGCGCGAGCGCTGCGCGATTTCATTTGCACCTTCGGCTTCAATGGCGATGTTCAGGATTCCGGCCGAGCGGTGGATGATGCGCGACAGGTCTTCCGCGCCGTAAAACTCCAGGCGTTGCACGATGCCGAAGCGGTCGCGCAGCGGCGAGGTCAGCAGCCCGGCACGCGTGGTTGCACCGACCAGGGTAAACGGCGGCACGTCCAGCTTGATGGCGCGCGCGGCCGGTCCCTCGCCAATCATGATGTCGATCTGGTAATCCTCCATGGCCGGGTACAGGATCTCTTCTACGACCGGGCTGAGCCGGTGAATTTCGTCGATGAACAATACGTCATGCGGCTCGAGATTGGTCAACAGGGCCGCAAGGTCGCCGGCGCGTTCCAGCACCGGGCCCGAGGTCTGGCGCAGGCTGACGTTCATTTCGTTGGCGATGATGTGTGCCAGGGTGGTCTTGCCAAGCCCCGGCGGTCCGAAGATCAGTACGTGGTCGAGTGATTCAGCGCGTTGCTTCGCCGCGCCGATGAAGATTTCCATCTGTTCGTGTACGGCCGGCTGGCCCTGGTAATCCGCCAGCTGTTTCGGGCGCAGCGTGTTATCGGCGGCGCTGTCTTCGGCCGTGCTGTTCGGGGAGATCACCGGGTTGGGTTCTGCCATGGATATTTTTAATGTGTGCCAGACGGGTTAACGCATGCCCGCGCCTTCGGGGTTAAATGTAAGGTCACGGCCTCTGCCTCCGGGATTATTTCATGAACCGCAGTGTAACCATGAATTCGGGCCAGATTATGGCGCAAAAAAGGAGATGCTCTGTTTCCGTGGATATTCATCAGCGGCTCACCGAGGACTTCAGTGCCTCGCGGATCAATTCTTCGCTGCCCATGCCATCACGGGCGATGGCCTGAACGTGCTTGCTGGCCTCCTGCGGTTTGTAACCGAGGCCGATCAGGGCGCTGATGGCCTCGGCCACGGGATCAATCCGTTCGGGTGTCGTCCCCGGGCCGGTGCCTGCGGCGGTCAATGAACCATCGAGCCGATCACGCATCTCGACGATCAGGCGTTCAGCGGTCTTCTTGCCGATGCCCGGCAGCCGCACCAGCCGATCGGTATCACGGTTCTGGATGCAAAGGGCAAACTCGTTGGCCTCGATGCCGGACAGGATGGCCAGGGCCATGCGCGCGCCGACACCGTTGATCTTGATCAGGCTGCGAAACAGGCGACGTTCGTTCTCGGTGGCGAAGCCGAACAGCAGGTGTGCATCCTCGCGTACGACCAGGTGGGTATATAACAGCACCTCGACACCGGTCTCCGGCAGATCGTAAAAGGTCGTCATCGGCGCCTCGATCTCGTACCCGACCCCATAGGCCTCGATCACCAGCAGCGGCGGTTGTTTCTCGGTCAATATGCCGCGGATCTGTCCGATCATCTAAGACGGCCACCCTTG
>JBFGPT010000025.1:0-9944 GCA_041564575.1 Gammaproteobacteria bacterium
CACCACGCCGCCCGCGTCGATCGACGCCCGAACGTCGATCACGCCGGCGGGGCGGAAATAGGCCCAGCTGAATTCCTCTTCGCGCGTCCACACCACCTTGACCGGCCTGCCGGCCGCCCGGGCCAGCCGGGCCGCCTCGAGGGCCGCGTCGCCCGTGTGCTTGCCTCCATAGCCGGACCCGGTGTCGGGGACCATCACCCGCACCTTCTCTTCCGGCAGCTTGAAGGCCTCCGCCAGTTCGGCGCGGACTCCGAACGGCCTCTGGGTCCCGGTCCAGACCGTCAGCGCGTCCCCCTCCCAGCGGGCCACGGCCGCCCGCGGCTCGAGCGGCGCGTGGGCGATGTAGGCCACGCTGTAGCTGGACTGCAGGGAGTGGGCCGCCGCCGCCCAGGCTTGCTCGACCGAGCCGGCACTGTGGTTGGCCCGGCGCCGCCAGCCCACGGTCTCGGCTGGATGCGACTTCAGGTAGTCGAAAATCTCCGCTCCGGAGGGCTGCGGGGGGACGCTCCACTCCGCCCGGATCGCGTCGGCCGCCTGCCGGGCCAGAGCTGCAGTCGGAGCAGCGACGCCCACGAAGTCGCCGTCCGCGACCACGACCACCCCCGGCATCGCCCGGGCCGCCTCGGCGTCGACGCTTCGCAACTTCGCGCCGAAGCCGGCCGGACGCTCCATCTTCCCGTACAGCATGCCGTCCAGCTTCAGGTCGGAGGTGAAACGGTGCCGCCCGGTAGGTGATGATCTGGCGGCCAAGCCTGAACTTTGTCTGCGGCAAACCGCTGTAACTCATATAGGCCTCGAGGAAATCCGTTTCCGAGGGGTCGGCCACGACGGCAAAATTTGTTTTTGCATTCGGACGCCCCGTGCCGTCATTAAAATCATCGATAAACACATCACGGACATCCTGACCCATCAGCCGGATGCCGATACCATGAAAATCGGCCGTGGTGTAACCGAGCGTGGTGCGAATGGTCGATGCGTTCGCCTGATCCATGGCGGTATCATCATCGACGTGTTCAAACCGGTAGCGGGCGGAGAAATCGAACTTGCCGCCCGTGACAGCCTCCCACAGGGGTTCCTCGGCAAAACTCGTGGCGGGGATACCGGCACTGACAAGGATCGTGAATATACCGAAACCGGGAATCGTGCGCCGGCAAGACCGGATGAAATGATAGGTTATGAACATCAAACTTCCCCTTGGAATTGCCTGAGATTTTAAACCGATACTAGGCCATGTTCCCGGAAATACCTTGACCCAGGTCAAGTTCAGTGTGCCATGGATTAATGACTGGTCCCGGATGACAGGTTGATTTTATTGAATACGTTGTACTTGCCCGACGGTTTGTTCATCGGGATCCGTTTCACCTCTTCCAGTGTTTCGGCATCGTAGACGACGATACCGCCATCCTCTTCCCAAATGCTGAGCAGTGCGTAACGGCCGTCGCGGGTGAATTCGACATGGGCCGAGGTCTTGCCGGGTGCCGGCCTGAGCGTCCTGACGATTTCCAGTGTCGCCTTGTCAATGACGTGCACCTTGTCGTGGTCGGGTCCGAAAAACACGTCGACCCAGCCATAGCGACTGTTTTCATGTGAGCGCATGAAGAACCCGGGGCCGCCGGTATCGATGCGCTTGATGATCTGCCAGGTCCCGGTATCGATGATGCTGATACTGCCTTCCCTGAGATTGGGCGTGGCCAGCACCGTTTTATCCCGGTACTGCCAGCTGATACCGGAACCGAGGTGCGGCAGCCCGGTGAGGTTGATGTCGGCGATTTTCCTGCCGATATTCAGATTGATGACCTGGCCGTTTTTCGCGTTGCGGGCCGCGCCGATAAGATTGTCGTAGCCGCTGTCGAAAAAAAAATCATCCAGGTAATCCTGCAGCCGGATGCGTCGCACCGGAAACGGCCCGGTTTCCGCCAGGCCTTCACCAAGCCGGTAATCATGCACCAGCCCACCGTACACGGGTTCGGCGTTGGCACCGTAGGGGATCTCCCAGATCTCGGCCAGGTCTTTCAGCGCAACGATAAAACTCTCGCGGGGTGGGGCGTCATACACGGCACTGACACGCGACGTATTGCCGAAATCATCGGCCACCGGAATGATCCTGACCAGTTCAAGCCGGTCGGCATCGAGCACCACCAGCGTGTGCGGCAGGTAGTTGCCGACCAGGACATGGCGGCCGTCCGCGGAAACCGCGATATTCCGTGTATTGATACCGGCACGTATTTCGGCAACGTATTCGAGCGCATAGAGATCGTACTTGGCAATCCAGCCGTCACGCGATGCCAGGTAGACGTAACGGCCGTCGGGTGAGTACTTGGGGCCGCCATGCAGGGCCAGATGCGTCTTGAACCGGTGAAAGGGCTCGAGCCGGTCGCCGTCGAGCAGGGAGATATGATGGTCTCCGGTCTCGACCACGACAAACAGGTTCAGCGGATCGGCATCATGCACCGGTTGACTGAGACCCGTCCCGGTCACGGGATACTGTCGGTGTGAGCCCCGGATCGCCGCATCGTCCCATGCCGGGATGACATCCAGGGGTGTATAGATATATTCAACCAGTGACGCGATGTCCGCGTCATCGATGCGCTTGCCGAATCCCGGCATCTGCGTCGCCGGGCGGCCGCCGCGGATCACCTCCGTGGCCTGCTCGCGGGACAGGCGCTTGAGGTTTTCCGGTAACAGGGCCGGCCCCTGCCCACCCAGTCGTGCTTCACCATGACAGGCGGCGCATTCCCTGGCATAGATATCCTCTATCTCCGCGGCCATTGACAGCAGCGGTAACAGGCAGACAGGGACCGGTAATACGAATCTATACAGCCATTTCAACATGCCGGTTTTGTCCTGCGTAATTTTCCTCCGGGTCGGCATGTATCTCGGTGTTCGTCAGGTAACAGCCCGGGTCCTCGGCCCAGGGATTGCCGCTGAGCTGCCAGGCCCGGATGCGCGTGTTGCCACCACAGATATCGAAGTAATTACAGGTCGCGCAGCGGCCGCCGATCTTTCTTGGTTTCTGTTTCAGCCCGGCCATGATCGGATCGCGGGTATCGGTCCAGATTTCCGCAAACGGCCGATCCTTGACATTCCCCAGGCTGTAATGCCACCAGAAGGTATCGGGATGCACGTTACCCAGGTTGTCGATGTTGGCGATATTGACGCCGGAACTGTTGCCACCCCATTGTTGCAGGCGTGTACGGATATGTGACAAACGATCGGGGTAGTGTTGTTTGACCCACTGCAGCAGGTACACGGCATCGGCATCGTTGTTACCGGTCACGTATTCGCGCTGCCGGCCGTTTCGGATATCCGACCAGCAACGATCAATCAGGGTCTGCACCGCGTTGCGGCTCATTGCATGGCTGGCATCGTCCTTGCGATTGCGGTTGCCGCGCCCGGAATAATTCAGATGCGACAGGTAGAACTTGTCGACCTGTTCGCTTTCCATCAGGTCCAGCAGGCCATCAAGATCGGCGGCGTTATCGCTGGTCAGGGTAAAGCGCATCCCGACCTTGAGATCGTGCTCACGGCACAGGCGAATGGCGTTCATGGAGGCGGCAAAGGCACCGTCCTTGCGCCGGAAACGATCATGTGTCTCGCCGAGGCCGTCGATGCTGATGCCGATATAGTCGTAGTTAATCCCGGCGATGCGCCCGATATTCTCATCGTTTATCAATGTGCCATTGGTCGAAAGACCGACGTAAAATCCCATTGATTTGGCGCGTTCCGAGATCGGGAAGATGTCGGGATGCAGCAGCGGTTCACCGCCGGAGAGAATCAATACCGGCACCTTGAATCGTTTCAGCTCATCCATGACCGTGAAGATTTCCCCGGTCGAAAGTTCACCGGGAAAATTATGATCCGCCGAGATGGAATAACAGTGCTTGCAACTCAGGTTGCAGCGGCGGATCAGGTTCCAGATCACCACGGGACCGGGGGGCTGGCGTGCCGGACCGATGGGTGTCGGCTGGTGGACTTCACGTAATAGCTGGCTGATCCTGAACATAATCAGGTTTCTCCCGTTGTGTCCGGAGTGTTGCTGTTCATATGCGCAATCCGGTTTTTTTCAGTATGCGTTTGCTGTACAGCACGGCACAACCACGGCTGTAATCACCGAGCAGTTCGGTAATCATTGAAATCTTGCCGTCAGTGCTTTCGCGGTCCTTGCCGTGCACCATGGCGAACAAATTGTAGGGCCAGTCCGGCAGATGCCGGATACGCTGATAACAGTGACTGACAAAGTCGAGGCTGCCGATGATTTTACCGGTCCTGTCGATATGTTCATCCGCCACATCCCATACGGCCATGCCGTTGGACACATAACCGAGTGCGAAATGATTGGGGACAACAGCGATACGCCGGATGATGCCCCGTTCAAGCATCTGGTTGATCCTGAGCATGACGACTTCCGGGTCGATGTCCAGTGACTGGCCGACCGCACGATACGGTTCCTCGCACAGCGGCAGTCCCGACTGGGTATGCCGGATGATGGCAAGATCCGTTTCATCGCAGTTCAGGTTTTTTTCCATGGCTTCACACATGGAATTTCAGCTCCACGAAATATTCCCTGACCCTTGGCATGTTATAAACGTGTATTCCGGTCGACTTTTCGATTTCGTCAATCACCTGTTCCAGACGTTCACCGGAGTCCGCGGCCAGGACGAACCACATGTTGAATTCATGATCGCGCTCATAGTTGTGTGCCACTTCGGGAAAACTGTTGACCACGGCAGCGGTGTTTTCAAACACATCCGCGGGCACCTTCATTGCGGCGAGACTGTATACGCCCCCGAGTTTTTCCAGGTTGAATAACGGCCCGAATCGCGTCAACAGACCCTGTTCAAGCAGGGTTTCAATATGCGTGATGAGGCTGATTGCATCGATATTGAATTGCTCTGCGGCAGCGGCGAACGGGTGTTCACACACCGGGAATCCACCCTGCAACACGTTGATGATTTGACGGTCCAGTTCATCCACAGGCCTGTTCTCCCGCAGTATCATCAGTCGTGGCGGCGTATTGCGGACTGTAAATCATTCCGCGTTGCTTGAAGCGCCGCTTGCTGAAGAGAACGTCGTACTCCGGCAGTCCATGCCTGTACAGGCCCGCCAGGCGCCGGACCTCCTGCAGGACAGATTGGCGTTCCTTGCCATGGACCATGCAGAACAGGTTATACGGCCATACGGGCAGACGCCGGGGCCGGCGGTAACAAAGATGGACGGATTTTTCTGCAATCAGCTGTCCTGAAAATTCATGCACATGATCATCCGGGATGTTCCAGACCACCATGGCATTGGCCCGGTAGCCGGCCTCGTGATGCCGCACGACAATACCGAAGCGCTTGATGATGCCGGCCTGCCGTAATTTGCTTATCCTGTTGATGACCTCATGCTTTTCTATCCCGGTCATGGCGGCAATAGCGTGAAAGGGCTCGGTGGTGTGGGGGATGCCCGTAGCAATGGCCTGGATAAGGCGCCAGTCCGTGTTATCCAGAACATGCGATGCCGTTTTGTTGAGTCTCATGTCCATTGCAGTTCAAATCCGAGATCGATATGGAAGTCTTCGAGCAATGGCAGGTTCAGGCAGGGATAACCGGTCTTGATTTCAATTTTTTCAATGAGCTTTTCGAGCCCCTTAACGTCCGCTGCCGCCATGACAAACCACAGGTTGAACTTGTGATCTCTCTCGTAATTGTGATTGACCTCGGGCAGTTGATTGACGATCCCGGCGACCTGCTCAAGTTCCTCGTCGGGGACCGACATGGCGACCAGCGTGCTGACACCCAGCGTGTTGCATTTGAAAACCGGGCCAATGCGGCTGATATAACCGTGTTTCTTCATCATATCCAGGCGATTGATGACCATCTCCTCATCAAGACCGAGCTTGTCCGCCAGGACCCGGTAGGGCCGATCAACCAGCGGGAATTCCTGCTGGTAATTATTCAGCAACTCGCGGTCAATTCTGGTGAGCTGGATGTTGGTGTCGTGTTCAATGTCCATAATTAAAGTCCTGTCCTGTGTGCCCTGGCGGTAAAAAAAATCCCGCTCGGTTTTTTGATATCAAGCTGCGTGATCTCCCTGAATGTAGCCGTATCGTAGACCATGACCTTGTCATCATCGCGGACCGATACCCAGACCTCCTCGCCGCGCGGAGTGAACTCCATGTGCAGTACGGCCTTGCCCGGTTTGAACTCGTGGATCACGTCAAGAACATTGGTATCGATCACCTGCAAGGTGTCATTATCCGGCAGGGCAAAATTCACCCAGACGTGCCGGCCATCCGGCCGTGACATGACAAAGACGGGCTGGCCATGCACGGGAATACGTTTAATCTCCGTCCAGTCATGACGGTTGATGACGATGACCTCGTGGTGTCCGATGGCCGGTATGAACAGGTGATCGCCGGCGAGGGCCCAGCCTTCCAGGTGTGGCATCTTGTAGACGGGAAGTTTCTGTTCGCCGCGGCCATAGTCCGGCAGGATACGGCGTATGCCCTGTTCCGGCGCCCAGAGATCGACAATAGACAGGCCGTCCTCGCCGAACAGCCCGGCGATATAGTAACGTCCGTCGGGGGTGACCAGGGCGTCATAGGGCTCGCGGCCGGCGTCCTTGATGCGCAGGATGTCCGGGGTATCGCCACCGGAAAAATCCGCGATCCAGATCTCGCCGGCATCGAACAGGCTGAAGACAAAACGGTTACCCGGCGCATCGACCAGTCCGACGACCCGTGATGCCGTATCACTGCCATCATGAACTGCCGGGATATCCGCGACCAGTCGCAGGCTGTTTGCATCGAATACCCTGACGCCCCCCGGCTCGTAATTGGAGACGGCTATCAGGCGGCCGTTCTGCGAGATCGCCCCGCCTATACTGTTGCCGGCCTGGATGATCCTTTGGCTGATCTTCTGTTCCAGCAGGTCGATCTTCGACAGGCCGCCGTCCCGGCCAAAGACATAGGCATACCGCATATCCCTGGAAAAGACGGCCGAGGCATGGGACAAATCCCCGAGACCTGAAATCCGCGTCAATGCCGTGCGTTGGCTGGTCTCGATCAGGGCAATTCCCCCGCTTGCGCGTTCGATGACGATCCCGAGGTCGCCGGTACCGCGTGGCGAGGACCAGGCCGCGGTCAGGGGCAGCAACGCGGCCAGCAGGCAGGTGCGTGCGAATCTCTTCATGCTCCGATCACCTGGAGACCAGCCCGCCGTCCTGCAACTGTTGCACGATCCACGCGGCTTCAGCGTCGCTCAACAATTGTTTCCAGGGTGGCATGGCGGTGTTGTCCCTGCCGTTCAGTATCACTTCCCTGAGTTCCGCAACGTCACGGTTAGCAAGGGATTCCGCTGACAGGGACGGTCCCAGCCCGCCATTCAGGGTCATGCCATGACAGGCACCGCAATCGTGCAATACCAGTTGCCGCAACTCGGACTCGCGGCCCGGCGTTACATCCTGTTCCGCGTGGGCCGCACCTGTCAGCATGAATATGAGCATCATGCATGTCCGTAAACCGTATCCGTTCCTGTCTGTTACGCGATGCTCAGTAAATATCATGCTGCGTGTTGTAGACATTGAATTTCCCTGTCGGCGTAATCAGGCGCTTGTCCTTGATGACATGTTTCAGCTTGCGGGTCTTGTCATCGACGATGACGAGCGCGGAGGTTTGTTCCTTGCCGTTCCAGACCGAGAACCAGACCTCGTCGCCAGCCTTGTTGTATTCCGGTTGGACGACGCGTTTGGGGCCTTCACCCAGTTCCGCCCACTCGGCTATCGGTACAACTTCAAAACCTGCATCGAGGTTATTGATGTCGAAAACAGCGACGCTCTGGCTGATCTTCTCGTTCGGGTTCAATGCCGTGTCGATCCAGAGATTGGCGGATTGGGGATGTGTCTTGATGAACAGCGATCCACCGCCCTGTGCCTTCAGGTTGCGCACGACCTTCCAGGCATGATCCGCGTTTTTATCGGGATCGGTCCCGATAATCGCGACGGAGGCATCGCCCAGGTGGCTGGTCGCCCAGACCGGGCCGTACTTGGCATCGACGAAGTTTGCGCCGCGTCCCGGATGCGGTATCTTGCCGACGTCGATCAGGCTAACCAGCTTGTCGTTCTTCGAATCCACAACGGCAATCTTGTCGGACTTGTTTGCCGCGGTAAGGAAGTAACGCCGTGTCGAATCCCAGCCGCCGTCATGCAAGAAGCGGGCGGCATCTATCGAGGTCACCTTGAGGTTGTTGATATCTTCATAATTGACCATCAGGATCTTGCCGGTCTCCTTGACGTTGACGATGAATTCCGGATGTTGATGAGAGGCAACGATGGCCGCAACCCTGGGCTCCGGATGATATTCCTGGGTATCCACGGTCATGCCGCGCGTCGAGACGATCTTTAACGGTTCCAGGGTGTCGCCGTTCATGATCACGAACTGCGGTGGCCAGTAGGAGCCGGCGACCGCAAACTTGTCCTCGTAACCCTTGTATTTCGATGTTTCCACGGAGCGGGCTTCAAGGCCGATTTTGATCTCGGCGACGTTATCCGGTTTTTCCATCCACAGGTCGATCAGGTTGATCCTGGCGTCCCGGCCGATGACGTACAGGTAGCGCCCGGAGGAGGACAGGCGCGAGATGTGCACGGCATAACCGGTCTTGACGATGTTGACGATCTCTTTCGAATCGCCGTCAATCAGGGCCACCTGGCCACTGTCGCGCAAGGTAACGGAGAACAGGTTGTCCAGGTTCAGCTTGTTTTGCTGCTTTTTCGGCCGCTTATCGACGGGTACCAGCACCTTCCAGGTCGACTTCATCTCGGGCAGTCCCCATTCGGGCGGCTGTGGCGGTTCATGCTGGATGTAGCGGGCCATCATGTCCACTTCTTCGGTCGTAAGTTCGCCCGACGTGCCCCAGTTGGGCATACCGGCCGGCGAGCCGAAATTAATAAATACTTTCAGATAGTCCGTGCCCTTTTCCTGGGTGAGGTCCGGTGTCAGGGCCTTGCCGGTCGCGCCCTTTCTGAGCACGCCATGGCAGCCGGCGCAACGTTCGAAGAATATCTTTTTGGAGCGTTCGAATTCATCCTCCGTCATGTTTGGGGCCCCGGGCGTAATTATGGTCCGGGCCTCTTCAATTGGTGAGGCTGCGCCTTCATACGCCATTTCCGGGCTATCCGGGCTGACATGTTCCTCGGCGGCCATCGAATAACAGGGGATCAGTGATACGATTGAACCGGCAATAAGCAAGGTTTTCAATTTCATGACATTGACTCCATGACGCTGGTGTGTGACTGGAATCAAGACTAGGTGAATCGGCAGGCAGCGGCCTTGATGTAAATCACATGCGGAGTTTGCCTGATGGCGGGAGATGTCGAAATTATGACCGGCATAATGTATGCCGGTGTAAAAAAACGGGGAACGCCCGTAACTACAATTTCTGGCTCGTCATGTAGTTACGTAATGCCTCTATTTTGTGCAGGACAATCTCATTACCCCTGACTTCAATGATCTCCTGATGTTTGAGTTGCGCCAGGATCCGGGACAGGGTTTCCGGTTTGATCGACAGCCGCGAGGCCAGCACGCTTTTCGGATAGTGCAGGACGATGTGAGTGTCTTCCCCGGCATCCTCCGGGACCGATTTCAGGAAGTGGTAGGCCAGCCGGTAGGTGGCATTGTGCAGGCTTAGATTATCAATTTCCTTCAGTTGCACATGCAAACGCCGGCACATCGCCGCCAGCATGTTAAAGCAGGTGTCGACGGATTCCTTCAATATCCCCCTGAATATATTGATGTTCACACTCAAAAGTTCGCAATACTGCATGGCCTGTGCATTCACAGGGTATACCTGGCCTTCAAAGAAGGTGACCGCTTCGGCAAACAATTGGCCCCCGTGCACCACGTCGATCACCTTTTCCTGGCCGTCGGGTGATTCAAGGTACAACTGCATCTGGCCTTTTCGGAGCAG
>JBFGPT010000026.1:0-9736 GCA_041564575.1 Gammaproteobacteria bacterium
GATCATGGGCGGCATGCCGACACCGCCGCCAATCAGCAGGGGAAACTTGCGGTAGTCGTCCTGTTTGAAGGGCACGCCGATCGGTCCGAGCAGTTCGATTTGATCCTGATGTGTCCGCGTCGATAACAAGCGTGTGCCCTGGCCGTGTGCCTTGTACAGGATATCGATCCAGCCGGCCCGGGCATCCGCCCGCATGATCGACATGGGCCGGCGCATGGGCAGTGCCGGGTCGCATTGCAGATGAACGAAACTGCCGGCCCGGCAATGGGTCGCGGTTTTCGGTGCTTCGAGACGGACGATGAACTGGTTCCCCGGGTAGGCCTGCTGGCGGATCACGCTGGCGGTTTCAGAGAAGATGGTGCCGCGTGTCTCCGGGTGGTGCATGTTCTATAAAGGTCCCGCGCGTGGACTCAGGCCGGATACACTGGCCGGCCATTGACCAGGGTATGGTTGACCTTGCCATTGATCGTCCAGTCCTCGAACGGGGTGTTTTTCCCCTGACTGAGCATGTCAGCAGCTTGGATGGTGACGGCCTCCCGCGGGTTAAAGATGCAGATGTCCGCCGGCAACCCCGGGGCCAGGCGCCCGAGATCCAGTCCGATGATGTGTGCCGGCTGGCAACTCAGGGCGGCCAGCGCTTGCATGCTGGACAGCTGTTTATCGGTCACAAGTTTCAGGGACAGGGCGAGTAAATGTTCAACCGTAGAGGCGCCCGCCTCAGTCTGGCTGAAAGGTGCGGACTTGGCGTCGACATCGTGCGGAAAGTGATCCGAGCAGATCGCGCTGATACTGCCGTCACGCAGGCCCGCGATCAGGGCCTGCCGATCCGACTCGGCGCGCAGCGGTGGTGCCAGGTGACACAGGGCATTGAATTCGTCGACCGCCGTGTCGTCCAGATGCAGGTGGCTGATGGCGACGTCCGCGGTCACGGGCAGGCCCCGCGTTTGCGCCGCCTTGATCATGGCGACACTGTCACCACAGCTGATCCTGGATATATGGATGCGCGCACCGGTTTGTTCCGCCAACAACAGGGCGCGGCTCACCGACAGGATCTCAGCGCTCGCCGGGATGGCCGGCAGGCCCAGGCGCGTGGCAAGGCTGCCTTCGTGAACGACGCCATTGTTCTTCAGATCAGGATCCTCGCAAAACAGGAACACGGTCATATCGCAACTTGCGGCGTACTCCAGGGCGCGGCGTAAAACCTCGGCGTTGGCGATATCCCGGTTGCCATTGGAAACGCCGATGCACCCCATCGTTTTCATGGCGTTCATGTCGGTCAGGGTTTTCCCGGCCAGGCCCTCGGTCAGGGCGGCCAGCGGCAAAACCCGGGCGCGGTTAACCTGTCGTGCGCGCTGGTGCACCAACTCGGCAACGGCCGGGTTATCGAGGATTGGCAGGGTATCCGGCTGGCAGCAGAGGCTGGTCACGCCGCCACTAACGGCGGCCAGGGTCTCGCTGGCCATGCTGCCCTTGTGTTCGCGGCCGGGCTCCGGCAAATGCGTGCAGAGGTCGATCAGGCCCGGGCAGACAATGCAATCCTTGGCGTCGATCTCGAGGTCCGGCTGAAATCCGGCGGGCGCCCGGCCCAGCGCGGCAATCTCCCCGTCGGCGACGTGCAGCGCCTGTTTCTTGTCCAACTGGCTGGCCGGGTCCAGCAAGTGGCCGTTCAGGATGCTAATCTTCATGCCCGCTCTCCGTCGCCGTACCCGTGTCTGCCAGCGTGCCCATGGTCATCGCCATCACTGCCATGCGCACGGCAATGCCGTGGCTGACCTGTTGCAGGATCACCGATTGTTTACCGTCGGCAACGCTGGAATCGATCTCGATGCCGCGATTGATGGGGCCCGGGTGCATGACGATCGCATCTGGCTTGGCGTTGGCCAGTTTCTGCGGGGTGAGGCCATACAGGCTGAAATATTCATGCTCGGAGGGCAACAGCGCACTGCGCATACGCTCATGCTGCAGCCGGAGCATGATGACGACATCGACATCCTCAAGCCCCTGTTCCAGGTTGTGAAACACCCTGGGGCCCATGGCCTCGATCCCGGTCGGGATCAGCGTCCTGGGGCCGATGACGCGTAACTCCTCGACCCCGAGCGTGGTCAAGGCATGGATCTCCGAGCGTGCCACGCGCGAGTGCAGAATATCGCCGACGATGGCGACCTTGAGACGGGAAAAATCCGGTTTGTGCTGGCGAATGGTAAACATGTCCAGCATTGCCTGGGTGGGGTGGGAATGGCGGCCGTCACCGCCGTTGATGACACTGATATGCGGCGCCACCTTGCCGGCTATGTAATGCGCAGCCCCGCTCTTGGCGTGTCTGACCACGAACATGTCACAGTGCATGGCTTCCAGGGTCTGCAGTGTATCGAGCAGGCTTTCGCCTTTCTTTGTTGCCGAACTGGAGATGTTGATATTCAGCACATCCGCTGACAGGCGCTTGGCCGCGAGCTCGAAGGTCGTGCGGGTGCGGGTGCTGGGTTCGAAGAACAGGTTGACAATGGTTTTGCCGCGCAGCAGGGGGACCTTCTTGACGGCGCGTTCGCCGACACCGGCGAAGGATCGCGCATGGTCCAGGATCCGCATCAGGAGATCGCGATCCAGACCATAGATACTCAGGAAATGTTTCAGATGACCGTTTTTGTCGAGTTGGATATTAGTCTGCGTCATCCGCTTTCTTTAACAACCAGCGCCAGTGGCTCCGGGCCGGTGAGTTTAACATGTTCACCCGGATTCAGCGCCATGGTTTTACCGGTAATGTCCGCCTGTATCGGCAACTCACGTCCGCTGCGGTCTATCAGTACGGCAAGACTGATGCGCGCAGGCCGGCCGTAATCGAACAACTCATTCATCGCCGCGCGTATAGTACGGCCGGTGTACAGAACATCGTCAACCAGGATCACATGCCGGTCCTCGATGTCGAATGGCAGTCTCGACGGGCTGACCCGGGGATGCATGCCGATGCGGCTGAAGTCATCCCGGTAGAAGGCGATGTTCAGTTCACCGAGCGGCACATCCATAGCCAGGCGTTTGTGAATTTCCGAGGCGACCCAGGTGCCGCCGGTATGGATGCCGACCATGACCGGTGATTGATCCGGGTGCGCCTTGATCACCGCCATGACCTGGCCGGCCATGTCCTCGATCATCCCCTCTACCGACATCGCTTCAGTATGCATGCGGGCAGTTTACTCAAGATTTTGCCTTTGTGAAAACCAGGTCTCGAGTATGACCTGGGCGGCAACGGCATCGATATCGTGACTGCTGCGCAGGCGTTCCCGGGCCTCGCGGCTGGTCAGACGTTCATCGACCTGGTGCACGGTCAGGCGGAATCGCCCCTGCAACTGGCGTGCGAAACGTTCGGCCGCCACCGTCATCGACTGGCGTTGTTCGAACATGTTGAGCGGCAGGCCCACGACCAGCGCATCCGGTTGCCATTCATCGATCAACCGTGTGATCCTGTCCCAGTCCGGGCGGTTGTGGATATGAGCGACTATCTCCAGCGGTGTTGCGGTACCGGTTACGGTCTGGCCGACGGCGACGCCGATGCGTTTTGTTCCGTAATCGAAGCCGAGCAGGGTGTTTTCAGGCACGCGTGTCAGGCGTGTCCGACATCGTTGGAGATCAGGTCCATGTCTATACCCAGTTCGCGGGCTGCCAGTTCCCAGCGTTTCTGGACCGGGGACCTGAATATGATCTCGGATTTGGCTGGCCCGCTGATCCAGGCGTTCTGCTTGATTTCTTCCTCGAGTTGTCCGGCCGCCCAGCCGGCATAACCCAGCGCGATCAGGCAATCTTCGGGTCCGTCACCGGCGGCAATGGCCCTGAGAACATCTCTGGATGTCGTCATGCCGATATTCTCGCTGATGGATATCGAGGAATCCCAGCTCGATCCGGTGTTATGCAAAACGAAACCGCGATCTGTCTGCACCGGTCCGCCCTGGTAGACAATGGTATTGGCGATGGTGCTGCTACTCGCCTTGAGTTCCATCTGTTCCAGTACTTCCTCGAGCAACAGGTCCAGTGGACGGTTGATGGTGATGCCCATGGCGCCGTCTTCGTTATGGGCGCAGACATAGGTGACGGTCTTGTGAAAATTCGGGTCGGCGAGGCCCGGCATCGCAATCAGGAAATGATCTGTGAGGTTGGATGATTGCATAGTCATAGTATCGTTGTTGTCCGGAAGTTAGACAAGCAGGCCGGCGGGTTTGTTTCCCTGTAAGACAATGAATGGCAGGGTCTGGCAGTACGCCGCGGCGGGCGTCTGTTTCACTCCAGTGGCGGGCGGTATTGCCATACCCCGGCAGGTGCCGGTATCTCTTAAAAGCGGTTGCCCGGCCGCGATTTCAAATCGTCAATACTGAACCCAAAAGGTTCCGGTTTTATCAACCAGTAATACGCGCGATAGAGTTACTTCCGGTGAGGCGCATGACAACAGGTGGCGGTAAAGGGGGTATCACCACGATGCCGTGACAGGTGTTGAACTTGAACCAAAAGTTCAAGTGGGAACATCGCAATTCCATCAGGCTTTCCGCTTGCAGCGGACATGCACAACAGGAATAAGGTCAGGTTCCCATGGCCATAGCGTATAGGCTCAAGTTACGACCCGCCTGAACACGAACACCGCAGCAATACCCACATCTGATATTGTATTCCCGCCGGGCGTTCCTGTCATTGTTATCGGATCTTTTTTCTAGATCTCCAGTTGTTCGCCCTTGCCGAGGGCGTTGTGTATCTTGCCCTGTAGCCGCTTGATGGTGTCGTCCAGTCTGGAGGTATAAACCTCGTTCTTCTCGCGGTAGTTCAGCAGCTCATGGGCAATATTGAGCGCCGCCATCACAGCAATGCGTTCACTGCCGATGACGCTGCCGGCCTCCTTTATCTGCTGCATCTTGCTGTTGACCATTTCGGCCGCGCCGTACAACTGATCCCGCTCCTGCTCGGGACAGGAGATCAGGTATTCCTTGTCCATGATCGTGATATTGATCGGCTTGACCTGTGAACTCATGAGCGTGTTTCCATGCCGCGCAGGCGGGATATCATCGATTCGATACGGGTTCGCGCCTGCTCGGTTTTCTCGATCAGGATAGCGCGTTCGTTGACCAGCGATTCCTGTTGATTCCGGAGCGCCGAGTTTTCCGTTTTCAGCGTTTCAACGGTCTTGATCAGTTCATCTACACGCGATTCCAGCGCTGTAAGGTCCATTGTTTCTTTTTCTTGATCCGCCATGACGATTACCAACCATCAAATGTGAAAGAGATGAACAAGCTCCGGGCTTCGTTTATATTTATGAATGAGTCAATATAGAGCGGCACCCGGGAGTGGTCAAGCGACGCTACAGGCGGCTGCATGGCCACCGACAGGCAGCGTGCGTAAAATTCGGATGTTGCCCCGCAATATGAACTGACAACACCAGCACCGGAACAGAATGATGCCTGAATATGATGAATTACAGAATTTATTGGGTAGCATGAACTCGGGTATCAGGGCCCCGGAATGCCACGGCTTCCTGACGGGTTTTCTCTGCATCTCCGGCGGCATGCACCCGGGCGTTTGGGAATATCTCTGCGCGGATCTCGATGGCGCCGAAACACTGTCCGGGTCGCAGCAGGCCGTGCTGCTGGCCATGGGCGAGGATATCCACGCCCGCCTGAGGTCCACAGGACTTGATTTTCAACCCTTGCAACCGGAAGATGACGCGCCCTTCGCGGAGCGTTGCGATGCCATGGCCCAGTGGTGCCAGGGTTTCCTCAGCGGTCTCGGCGTTGCGGGCACTATCGACTGGGGCAGCCTGTCCGATCAGTGCCAGGAGATGATTGCGGATTTTTCCGATATCAGCCGGCTCAGTGCAGCTGACGATAACCGGGATATCCGCGAGCGCGAGGCCTCGTTGAACGAACTGTACGAGTATGTGCGGATAGGCGTGGTATTTATCCATGATGAATTCGCCGCGCTGAAGGCGCAGAACGAAAATCCGGGAGTAGTGCATTGATTGACAGGAAAGAGCTGGCCAGGCGGCGCAAGCGCCTGATGGACATGATGGGAGAAGACAGTATCGCGGTCATCCCGACGGCGCCCGTACGCATTCGCAACCGGGATGTCGAATTCCCATACCGTCCCGACAGTGACTTTTATTATCTCACCGGTTTTGCCGAACCCGATGCCGTTGCCGTCCTCATCCCCAGCCGTCCCCAGGGCGAGTTCCTGTTGTTCTGTCGCGAACGCGATCCCAAGATGGAACTTTGGGACGGACTGCGCGCAGGTCTTGAGGGCGCCTGCGATATCCATGCGGCCGATGACGCCTTCCCGATCGGCGACATGGACGAGATCATACCGGGCCTGCTCGAGAACAAGGAGCGCCTGTACTACAACATCGGCGGCGACCCCGTGTTTGATCAGCGCATCACAGGCTGGGTTAACCAGGTGCGCGACCGCGTACGGGCGGGCGTGCATGCCCCGGATGAGATCATCTCACCCAACCATTTTCTGCACGAGATGCGCCTTTACAAAAGTCGCAACGAGATCAAGCTGATGAAAAAAGCCGCGCGCATATCGGCCGCGGCGCATCGCCGCGCCATGCGCCTGTGCCGGCCCGGCATGATGGAATACCAGATTGAGGCGGAGTTACACCATGAGTTCATGCAGAACGGCGCACGTTCGCCGGCCTACCCGTCTATCGTCGGCGGCGGCAAGAACGGCTGCATCCTTCATTACACTGATAACCGGGACGAACTCAAGGACGGCGATCTATTGTTGATCGACGCCGGCGCCGAGTATTGCAGCTATGCCAGCGACATCACGCGAACGTTTCCGGTGAACGGCAAGTTCAGTGAGGCGCAGCGGGAGATTTATGCCATCGTCCTGGAGGCGCAGCGTGCCGCCATTGGCAAGATCCGTCCGGGCAATCACTGGAACGATCCGCACGAGGCCGCCATCCGTGCCATTACCGAGGGCCTGGTGGAAGTGGGCATTCTCAAGGGCAGTGTCAAACAACTGCTCAAGGACAGCGCCTACTCACCATACTATATGCATCGTACCGGTCACTGGCTGGGCATGGACGTGCATGACGTAGGCGATTACAAGATCGAGGGTGAGTGGCGTACCCTGGAGCCGGGCATGGTCATGACCGTGGAACCCGGGTTGTATCTTTCCGCCGCGACCCGTGGCCTGGCGCGCAAGTGGTGGAATATCGGCATCCGTATCGAGGACGATGTGCTGGTGACCAAGAATGGTCACGAGGTTTTGAGCGACGAGGCTCCCAGGGCCATAGACGAGATCGAGGCGCTGATGGCGAGGCAGCTGGCGGCCTGATGTCAGGCACGCCGGACTATGATATAGCCATCGTCGGCGCCGGCATGGTCGGCGCCAGTCTCGTCCATGCCCTGAAAGGATCGGGCCTGCGTATCGCCCTGATCGAGGCCGTCCCGCGCAACGCCACGCACCAGCCCAGTTACGATGAGCGGCATCTGGCGCTGTCACTGGCCAGTCAACGCATCCTCGACGGTCTCGGCTTGTGGTCCAGGCTGGCCGCCGAGTCCACGCCAATCCGGCATATCCATGTCTCCGATCAACACCGACCGGGCACGGTGCGCATGTCGGCTGCCGCGCTGGGTGTAGAGGCGCTGGGCCACGTCGTCCCCGCACGCGTCCTGGGCCAGGCCCTGATGCCCGGAATCGAGGCGTGCTGCGAGCAATTTATCTGCCCGGCCAGCGTTACCGGGATCGAGAATGGCACCGGGCAGGTCCGGGTCGGCCTCGAGCAGGATGGCACCGCGACCAGCCTGACGGCGCGCCTTTTGATCCTGGCCGATGGCAGCCACTCGCGCAATCGCGAGCGCTGTGGTTTCCAGGTGCTTCACAAGGACTATGGCCAGACCGCGATCATCTGCAACATCCTCACCGAGTTGCCACACGCCCAGACCGCCTATGAACGCTTTACCGCTGCGGGACCCTTTGCCCTGTTGCCCACCAGCCAGGGACGCATGGGCATGGTCTTCAGCGTCGACAGCGAACGGGCCGACGAGTACCTGCAATTATCCGATGCGGAGTTCACTCGCGAATTCCAGTCGCGCTTTGGCCGGCGGCTGGGCCGTCTCAGCCAGCCGGGCGCGCGCCAGAGTTACCGGATATCGATGTTGCAGGTCGATCAGCAATACCGGCAGCGGGTGTTGTTGCTGGGTAATGCCGCGCATACCATGCACCCGAACGCGGCCCAGGGTTTCAACCTGGCGCTACGCGACGTCGCCGGCCTGGCGGGGTTGCTGAACACCGCCAGCCGCGATCGGCAGGATCCGGGTGACGAGCAACTGCTGGCGAAGTACCAGGCCAGCCGGCGACCGGACCAGGCGCGCGTACTGCGCTTTACCGATGGCCTGGCGCGGGCCTTTTACACCCGCAATCCCGCGCTGGTACTGGGCCGCAACCTGGGCATGATGGCAGCGCAACTCATGCCGGGTCTCAAGCAGCAGCTGATGCGGCAGGGCAGCGGCATCAACAGCCTGATCCTGCCGGCATGATGCCGTCCACGCGTCGTGACGACAGGCCGGATGCCGACGTCATCATCGTCGGCGCCGGTATTACCGGGCTGGTGCTGGCCGGACTGCTGCAGCAATCGAATTTCCGCATCGCCCTTGTCGAGGCGCGTCCGGAAACCGACAGAGACAAGCCGGATGAGATCGATCCTCGCGCCCTCGCCATCACCCCGGCCTCGGCACAGGTGTTGAAACGCATCGGGGCCTGGCCGCAACTGGCGCAGGACCGTGTTGGTCATTTCCGGCACATGCAGGTCTGGGATGAGAATGGCCAGGGTGAGATACAATTCGATGCCGCCGTGCTGGGACGGCAAACCCTGGGATATATCATCGAGAGTACCCGGCTACGGGAGGCGCTACTCAAGGCGTTGACGGGCTGCGAGGACATCCGCTGGTACCAGCCGGGTCAGGTCCAGGGTCTGGATGCCGCGACACAGCGGGCCGTAGTGAAGCTCGGCGATGGCCGGCGCATCAGTGCCAGTCTGGTGGTCGCCGCGGACGGCAGGAATTCGCATATCCGCTCCCTGGCCGGCCTCGCGTATAGCGAACACGATTATGAACAACAGGCCCTGGCCTGCATTGTCAGAACCGAGCAGCCGCATGCCGATACCGCCAGGCAGCGTTTCCTGCGTGGTGGCACCCTTGCGTTCCTGCCGCTTGCAGATCCACACTGTTGTGGCATCGTCTGGTCCACCCGGCCAGAGGAGGTACAGGCCTTGATGCAGCTGGATGAGGCCGGTTTTCGAGAGGCAGTCGCCCGGGCCTTTGAATACCGGCTCGGCAGCCTGACCGGCAGCGAGAAACGGGTATGCTATCCGCTTGCCTATGGTGCAGCCGAGGCGTATATCGCGGATCGACTCGCACTGATCGGGGATGCCGCGCACGTGGTGCATCCACTCGCCGGGCAGGGCGCCAATCTTGGTATACTGGATGCCGCCGCCCTTAGCGAGGTACTGGCGACAGCCGCCGGGCGGCAGCGTGATCCGGGCGAGCGCCCGGTGCTCAGGCGTTATGAACGCTGGCGCAAGGGCGACAACCGCTTGATGATGCACGTCATGACCGGTTTCAAGGAGTTGTTTACCCGGCAGGACTTTCCCCTGCCGCTGTTGCGCAACCTCGGACTCGATATCACCGACCGCCTGCCACCCTTGAAGCATTACCTGATGGAACACGCGATGGGCATCCGTGGTGATATCCCGCGCGCGGCC
>JBFGPT010000027.1:0-9668 GCA_041564575.1 Gammaproteobacteria bacterium
AGCTCCAGCTTCCCGGCCTCGATCTTGGAAATATCCAGTATGTCATTGATCAGCGCGAGCAGGGTCTTGGCGGAGGCATTGATGGTAGAAGTAAAATCCTTTTGCTCCGGCGTCAGCGTTGTACTGTCGAGCAGGTCACTCATACCGATCACACCGTTAAGCGGTGTTCTGATCTCGTGACTCATGTTGGCGAGGAACTGGCTCTTTGCCAGGTTGGCGGCCTTGGCGGCCTCGACGGCGGTCTGCAAGCGTTTGATCAGGATGGACACGTAAAAAGACAGCACGATGATGGCCACGACCAAGCCATAACCCAGTATCTGGTGCTGCTTCCAGAAATCACTGAGATTCAGTACCAGGCAGAAACTCAATACACTGAGTGTCGCGCTGATCAGAAGATAGGTGTTTCCGTAGCGAAAGCCATGCCCGAAGGTCATAAACAGGTAGGTGCCGAACAGGGGCGAGCCGACTTCACCGGTAATCAGGATCGCGTAGGTCATGAAAAGATAATCCAGACCCATACCAAAAAATCGCCGGAAAACATTTACCGCGGGATTAATCACGATCCAGAAGAAATGTACGACTATCGCGGCCAGGTACAGGTAGGAGGCAAGAAAGATCTCCCTGGGAAGTTCATAATCGAATTTCATCCAGGCGATATAGGCAAGCCAGGTAAAGCCCACCAGAAATTTTACTATGACCTGCTCGTGTTCCGAGTCTTCCCTGTTACCGAGCCGGCTTATAATGTTTTCGTACATATCCGTATTGGCTGGTTTTTTTAGATTTCACTATTAAAGTATCAATGCCTGAATCAATCAAGCGGAATTGGCCTTATTATTCAATGATATCCTGCTGAAACAGATCATTGTATACAAGGGGGAAACATTAGATCAGGTACAGATGGCGCGCCAGGGACCTTGCCCTGTTCAGTTCACGCTTTTACCTTTTCACTGAAACCGCTGATGTTGAGCACTTCATCGATATTCGCCAACAGCGCATCGGTACAGTCAGGATCCAGATGATTGCCATGTGCCTCTTTCAGATAGTTTAGGGTCTTATCCAGGCTCCAGGCATGCTTGTAGACGCGGGTGCTCATGAGGGAATCGAAGACATCGGCCACGGCTACAATCCTGGCCTCAATGGGAATTTCCTCGCCGCTCAGGCCATAAGGGTAGCCCTTGCCGTTATAGCGTTCATGGTGATGCAGTGCGATCACCGCGCCGGTTTGCAGATAAGGCGAGGGGCTGTCTTTCAATATCTCATGACCGTACAGGGTATGTCGTTGCATGATCATTTCTTCTTCCGGTGTGAGCCCTTCAGGTTTGCACAGGATGGATTCCGGAATTCCGATCTTGCCGATGTCATGCATGGTCGAGGCAATTTCCAGGATCTCGCAGCGCTCAGCGCTCATGCCGAGCCGCTCGCCGATCAGGCGGGTGATGGCAGACATGCGCTTGAGGTGCTCGCCGGTGTTGGTGTCTTTGAACTCACCGGCCCGCGCCAGGCGGTACAGCGTTTCCCTTTCACGGACCTGGACTTCCCGGATCTTCTCCGCGATCTGTTGTTCCAGGGAAATGGCGCGGTGTTTGATGATCAGCTGCTGCTTTCTCAGCGTCAGCAGGTTACGGCAACGCACCTTGCATTGATAGTGATCTACCGGCTTGCCGAGAAAATCCGTGGCACCGGCATCGAGAGCGTCATACAGCACCGCGCGTTCGTCGATGATCGTAATCACGATGATCGGTACATCCATGCAATCAGGCAGAGCACGAATAGCCCGGATAAATTCGATGCCGTCCATTTCCGGCATCCGGTAGTCCGTCAGGATCAGGTCGGGGGTATCGCGGGCAGCCGTTTCCAGCGCCTCCGTGGCATTCTCGCAGCAGATGATCTTGATGTTATCGCCAACGGTCTTGACGATGGTTTCCAGGATCTTCCGTTCGGTGCCCTGATCATCAACTATCATGACTTTTAACATCATGGGATGATTTTTCTTGTCAAATATGCTTGCCATAGGTCACATTTCTCACTTTTTTTTGCCTGCCGCAGCTGTTTTTTTAACCTCGCCTGAGCAGGACGTAGACCGCGCCCGTGCCGCCGTCCACCGGCCGTGCCGAGCAGAATGCCAGCACGTGCTCGTCCAGTTGCAGCCATTTATTGAGTTTGTTTTTCAGCACCGGCGTGCGGTCACGGGATCCACGTCCCTTGCCGTGGATGATCCTGACGGCATGAATACCGCGCGCCATGCAATCGTTGATAAACGCCTTTACCGCCGGCCGGGCCTGCCTGACGTACATGCCATGCAAGTCCAGTTCCAACTGTATGGCGATCTGTCCGCGTTTGAGCTTGCGCAGTAACTGTTTCTGGATACCCGGGCGCAGGTAGCTGAGTTCATCTCCGGTTTCTACCAGGGCAACGGCAAACGGCCTGTCATGCAGCTGTTGCATGACCGCCTGATCATCGGCATGCGATTGTGCCGGCACCGGCCGCGGTTTTTGCCGTTGCAGCCGGGCACCATCATGTTCAACTGGTTTCACCGCGCCGATACTGTCCCTGAACAGCTGGCTATCCTCGCTACTGACCTTATGCATATCGTTATTGTTGTTGTTAACCATAGCTAAGTATAGAATATTTCACTGGTTGTCTGAAAAGAAACCATTAATAAACATGGAATTCCGTCATCATTCTAGAGTTATTCTGGAATTGCGGTACCGTCCTGAAGGGCATCCCCGGGCGTTTAGACCTGATCCAGCCACCGCCTGGCGTTACAGAACATCGCCATCCACGGGCTGTAACCGTTCGGCCAGGTCTCGTCCAGCCAGGAAAATTGCTGGGTTAGAAAGCCGCGCTCTGGATGCGGCATCATGATGGTGAAGCGTCCATCGGTGCTGGTAAAACCGGTTTCACCGGCCGGTGACCCGTTCGGGTTTTGCGGGTAGCGCCAGGTCGCTTGCCCGCTGGCGTCAATATAGCGCAGGCACACGGCCGGTTTATCCTCACCGCCCGCCGCCGGATATTCCACCCGACCCTCGCCGTGCGCGACCACCACCGGTAACTGTGAGCCGTGCATGCCCTGGAACAGGATGGAGGGCGATTCCTCGATCGCGACCATGACCAGCCGTGCCTCGAACTGTTCGCTGCGGTTCTTGACGAAACGCGGCCAGCCCGTGCTGCCCGGGATGATATTCTGTAATTGCGCGAGCATCTGGCAGCCATTGCAGACGCCCAGGGCGAAGGTGTCCGTGCGCGTGAAGAAATCACTGAACTGCCGGCGCAGAGCCTCATGTTGGAGGATAGACCTGGCCCAGCCGCCACCGGCACCCAGCACGTCACCATAGGAGAAACCGCCGCAGGCGGCCAGGCCGTGGCAGCCGTCGAGGAGATGCGGATCTTGCGCCAGGTCGGACATATGTACGTCCAGGCAATCGAAACCGGCCTTGTCGAAGGCCGCGGCCATCTCGACCTGGCCGTTGACCCCCTGTTCCCGGAGGATCGCCACCCGCGGCCGCGCCCCGGTCACGACCGGCGGCATCGCCAGATCGATGCCGAAAGACGGGCATAGTGACAGTCCCGGATCGTCGAGGTCGCAGACCAGTGCGTACTCCTCACGGGCGCACTCGGGATTATCGCGTAGCGATTGCATGTGCAGGGTCGTGGCGGACCAGGCCTGTTGCAGTTCTCGCAAGGTGCGGCCCAGCACCCGTGTGCCATGTAGACTGATGTTCAAGTTTGGCTCGGGCGTCACCCGCCCCAGCCGGTAGACCTGCGGCCCGTCGGCGAAACCGGCGAATTGCTCGAGCACCGTTTCCAGCGACGTGCGTCGCACCTGTATCACGGCACCGGCCTCTTCGTTAAACAGGGCCGGTAAAGCCTCCCCGGAATACGCCGCCAATTCAATATCCATGCCCAGGCGGCTGGCCAGGCACATCTCCACCAGGGTGACGAACAGGCCACCGTCGGAGCGGTCATGGTAAGCAAGGATATGGCCACTGTCATTCAGCATCTGGATGGCCTGGAAAAAGGCCTGCAGGCTGGCGGCATCGTCGATGTCCGGGCAGGTTCCGCCAATATGATTGTATACCTGTGTCAGGCAGGAACCGCCCAGCCGCTGCCGGCCATGGGCCACGTCCACCAGCAGGATCTCGGTATCATCGGCCGTGTCCAGCAGTTGCGGGGTCAGAGACTGGGTCACATCCGTGACCGGGGCAAAGGCCGAGATGATCAGGGACAATGGCGCCGTCACCTGTCGTTCCGCGTCATTATTTCGCCAGACGGTATTCATGGACAGGGAATCCTTGCCTACCGGTATGCAGATCTCCAGTTCTCGGCACAATTCACTGACGGCAGCGACCGTATGGTACAGGCGTGCGTCCTCGTCCAGTTGGCCGCAGGCGGCCATCCAGTTGGCTGACAGCGCGATATCGTCAAGCGCTGCGATCCGCGCGGCGGCGATATTGGTGATGGCCTCGGCGATCGCCATGCGTCCGGAAGCCGGTGCGTCGATCAGGGCCGCCGGCGTACGCTCGCCGACTGCCATGGCCTCGCCACTCAGGGACCCATAGCCGCTGGCCGTGACCGCGCAATCGGCGACCGGCATCTGCCAGGGACCGACCATTTGATCGCGCACCACCAGTCCCGATACCGACCGATCGCCGATGGTGATCAGAAAGCGCTTGTCGGCGACCGCCGGCAGGTTTAACAGGCGATCGACCGCTTCCTCCAGGTCGATATGCTCGATATCCAGTGCGTCAGCGTCCAGGGCCAGCGACTGTGCCGAGCGCTGTATCTGCGGCAAACGGCCGAGCAGCATGGGCAGGGGCAGGTCGATGGGCCGTGTATGCAGTAAAGCGTCGTTCAGGACCAGTTGTTGATCATCCGTGGCCTGTCCCAGAACGGCGAAGGGGGCCCGCTCGCGCTGGCAGAGCTGTTCAAAAAGGTCCAGGCGTGCCTCGTCGATGGCGAGCACGTAGCGTTCCTGTGCTTCGTTACACCAGATCTCCAGCGGCGACATGCCCGGTTCCGCGTTCGGTATGTTGCGCAATTCGAAGTTCGCGCCCCGGCCGCTGTCGTTGACCAGTTCGGGCAGGGCATTGGACAGGCCACCGGCGCCAACGTCATGGATAGAGATGATCGGGTTATCGACGCCCATGGCCCAGCAGCGATCAATCACCTCCTGGCAACGCCGCTGCATCTCGGGGTTATGCCGCTGTACCGAGGCGAAATCCAGTTCGGCATCGCTGGTGCCGGCTGCCATGGACGAGGCAGCGCCGCCGCCCAGCCCAATCAGCATGGCCGGGCCGCCCAGAACCACCAGTTTCGCGCCCACCGGTATTTCATGCTTGTGCACGTGCTCGTTGCGGATCATGCCGTAACCGCCCGCGATCATGATCGGCTTGTGATACCCGCGGATGCGGCCGCTGTTGCGTTGTGCCTGTTCGTAGGTGCGGAAATAACCGCACAGGCCGGGCCGGCCGAATTCATTGTTAAAGGCCGCGCCGCCTACGGGACCGTCCAGCATGATTTCCAGGGCCGACATGATGCGATCGGGCTTGCCGTGGTCCTGTTCCCAGGGATGCGTGAACTCCGGGATCCTGAGATTGGACACGGAGAAACCGGTCATGCCGGCCTTTGGCCTGGCACCGCGGCCGGTGGCCGCCTCGTCACGGATCTCACCGCCGGAGCCGGTGGCGGCGCCGGGTAGCGCGGCGATGGCCGTCGGATGATTATGTGTTTCCACCTTCATCAACAGGTGCACGGCCTCGTCGCGCCAGGTGTATATCCGGTCATCGGGGTGCGGGAAGAAGCGGCTGGCGTAATAGCCGCTGGCGACCGCGGCATTATCGCTGTAGGCGGACATGATGCGGCCCGGGTTGGCTTTATGGGTTGAACGGATCATGCCGAACAGGGTCTCTTTCACGTCCTGGCCATCGATGTTCCAGCGGGCGTTGAATATCTTGTGACGGCAGTGCTCGGAGTTGGCCTGGGCGAACATCATCAATTCAACGTCGGTGGGATTGCGGCCGAATTCCCGGTAATTGTCTTCCAGGTAGGTGATCTCTTCCTCCGACAGCGCCAGTCCCAGCGTGGAGTTGGCGGCGTCAAGGGCCGCCCGGCCATCGGTGCCCAGCCTGATCTCGGTCAACGGGGCGGGCGTGTTTACCTCGAACAGTTGTTCGGCCGCGCCGATCTCCAGCAGGACCATTTCCGTCATGCGATCATGCAGGTGCATGCCAAGTTGCATGAGGGTTGTTTCAGGTATGGCGCCGGCATGCTCACCCGAAAACGTCCAGACGATACCGTGCTCGACACGCCGCACCGCCTCGAGACCGCAGTTTTTGAAGATGTCGGTCGCCTTGCTGGACCATGGCGATTGCGTGCCGGCACGTGGCGTCACGACCAGGTGTATCTCTTCGGGTTCGAACTCCGGGCAGGTTTCCGAGCCGAGCAGGGTGACGGCGGCCTCGTGCCGCACCGCGTCCAGCGCGGGATCGACATCGAGGAAATAGACGTATCGGGCCCTGGCTGAGCGGATCGCGGGCCAGCGGGCTTCAAGAAGGGGGAGGAGTTTTTCTATGCGGAAGGCCGATACAGCGCAGGCGCCGGGAATAGTCAGCATCAAGGTTGAGTAGGGTGACAGTCCGGTTGTTTACGGGAGTCGCCATCTTACCAGTTACACATGACAGAGGCGATACGGCGGGCATGCAGCGGACGCCGTGCAGCTGCGATGGCAGCGGGGCCAGGCGGATTATCTGATCTCGGTCACCATGACGGCGATGCTGCGGAATTCCTGGCCGCGTTGCCGGGTCGAGGTCAGGTTGTGACTGGCGTCCTCGTTGAATTGCTGTGAAACGCCGCCCAGCTCTATCCATTCGCCGAGGCGCCCCGAGGCGGTGGTCTGCACACTCTGCAGATCGAACACGCCGCCCTGGTCCGGACTGACGCGGTTTAACCGCGGTGCAACCAGCAAGGTGACGATGTTTCCACTCAGGCGCGGCAGCACATAGAAACCGGAGGTCACGTCACGGTACTGGATGCCGTCCTGGACGATGATACCGCCGCCGGGTGTGATCACGGCCTGCTGATGGGCAACGGGCACAGACTGCCCGGTATGGATGTAGGCGGGATAACCCTCGGTGGCCTGCACCGAGAAGGTATTGCGATCTTCCAGGCGCGAACGCGTCGACAGGGCGCGGTAGCCGATGACATTGCCTTCGTCATCGCGTATGGCGACGATGCCGCCGCCACGGCCCGCGTTCGGGTCCGTGCTTTCGATGGTGACGTCCCCCGAACTGTAGCGCCCGGAGATGCCCTGTTCATTGCGATTCAGGTTACCATCGACATTCTGCCTGACTGTAATCATAAGCCGGCGCGGCGCCTGGTCAATGCTGTTCAGCACCCGGCGGATCTCCTCCAGATTCGACGGCGTGGTCCTGATGATGACCTGGTTGTTCATGCCGGTAACGGTGCCGCCCGGGGCGACCAGCGGCCGCACGATATCGATCACGTCACTGGACAAACGGTGTTTCAGCGGGATCACTTCCAGCACCATGTCGCCGGCCTGGACGGTCAGCGCCAGCAGCAGGGCCAGGATCGACACAGGGATGCTCATCTTGTTCATATCAGGATCCTCCTGAAATTGGGGTCCGGTTTGGCGGCGTCCCACATTTCCTCGAATTGATTCAAAAACAGGGTGGTCTGCCGTCTGTCATTGAAATTGGCGCGGGACTCGAATTTGTCCGCGCTTTTCCGGTTCAAGTATGCGATACCATCTGCAATCAGTAGACCGGAATTGAACTCCTTGTGTTCAATTCCGGCACGCCGGATCTCGATAAAAGAGCTCAGTTTGCCAACCACTTCAAGCAAACGATGGCCGCGGCGGACGATCCACTCGGCCTCCCAGATAATGATCCGGACCCGGGTCTTGTTGTGACCCAGCGCCAGATTTTTGACCGCGGTGACAAAATTGATTTGATCGTAGATGAGGGGATCCAGCTTGCGGCTGGCGATTTCCAGGGTGCGGCGGCATTGTCTGGCCATGGCCGTGGCGCACTGGTTATTTTCTTCACTGGTTTCCAGCTGGATAATGTCCTTGTTCAAACCGCCGATTTCATAGTCTTCAAGGTTCAACATGATGCTATTCAGGTTTGCCTTTTATCCAGTATATCGATTCGGCATGGGAGCGTCAGTCTTCATGCGTCAGTTTCTTTTCCATTCGCACATGCGGAATACCGGCCTCGTTGAAGACGGTACCACGTTCCCGGAAACCGAAGGCGCGGTAAAATGCCACCGCGTGGGTCTGGGCATTGAGGAATACCTGTTTGAATTGGCGCCTCTCGGCTATCTCCATCAAGCGACCCAGCATGGCCCGGCCGGCGCCATGGCCACGATGCGGTTTGAGTACCGCCAGGCGGCCGATCTGGCCGGTCCCGAGCAAGCGCGCGGTACCGATGGCCTGGTCAGCCCCGGTCCTGGCCAGTATATGCAGGCAGACCGGGTCCTCTGCATCCCATTCCAGGGACTCGGGAACCTGCTGTTCAAGGATGAAGACCTCGGTGCGGATAGACCGAATCACATCGCCCTCACGTGACCAGTCAGCCTCCCTGATATGGAATGTCATGGTGCTTGTTCCAGGGACATTGCCCCCTGCCGATACAAAGACATTAGCAGGGTCATGGCGCTTGCCCGTTCACGCGTAATCTCGATATCCCGCAGGTGGATTGCCTGTCCGGCAGCGATCATGTCTACGATTGGCAACAGCGTCACGGGCAGCGTGTACTCCTGGCCATCGACATACAACAGCAGCCCGCCATCTTCGCGGAAATACACGGCACGCGATTGCATGTGTCGCCTGAACGATCTGCCCTGATGCAGTTTTGTCTCAAGGTCATAATCGTTATCTCGACCTGTTGTTTCCGCTTCCGTCTGGCTGCTCTGCCGGGCGAACCAGCGCGCAAAACGATGCCGGTCGGCAACGCTTTCCATGAGTATTTCGTGCAAGTCATCCAGGTCTTCGGCCGTGATTTCGCCGGGGCTGGCGCTGGCTTGCCGATCCGTGTCCGTGTAGCGCCGTCCCGGGTCCGCCTCCATGGCCATGTCCTCGGCAAAGCCTGTGAGCAGTTCCAGCGCAGATGGTGCCCGCAAGCCGATGGAGCAGGTCAGGCAAGGTTCCAGTGCCACGCCATGATGCGCCACGCCGGGTGGCAGATACAGCATATCGCCCGGATCCAGTATCCATTCCTGCTCGGCTCTGAACCCGGCAATGACGCGTAACGACTCGCCCTCGATGCAGTCTTCCTCGCTGTAATCGTGTTCATTAATGCGCCATTGACGCCGGCCCTGAAGTTGCAACAAAAACACGTCGTAACTGTCCAGGTGCGGGCCAACGCTGCCATGCGTTACCGCGTAGCTGATCATGATGTCATCGAGCCGCCAGTTGGGCAGGAAACGAAAATGCCTGAACAGATCCGCTACGGCGGGCAAATGCCGGTCAACACCCTGAACCAGCAGGGTCCAGTGGGTCTCAGGCAAGCCGTCAAAGACGGATTCATCGAACGGCCCAAATTCCACCTGCCAGCGCTCATGCCCCGGGAGTTCCCGCACCAGTCTTGACTCAAGCTCCGTGTCAATCGCCAGGCCGGTCAGTGCCTCAGCGGTAACAAGCTCCGGCAGTG
>JBFGPT010000028.1:0-9563 GCA_041564575.1 Gammaproteobacteria bacterium
ATATTTTTCCCGGTTGATCGGTTCGGACGGCGCGTGCAGCTGATGCAGGGCCGCGAACTGTTCGGGCAGCATCTTGCGCGCAATGGCTTCGGCGGCAGGCGTACGGAGATCGCTCAGTCTGCCGCTCGCCAGGCCGTTTGCATCAAGGCGTTTTCCTTGATCACGGGCGACAGGCCGGTTGGCCTGTTGCATCTCAGGTTCTACCGGAAGATCGGCGTTCAATTCGCTGTTCTGATCCCGGTCTTTTTCATCGGACGGGTTGCGCGCGGAACCAGGCGGCGCCTGCGAGCGTTCGTTGAACTGGCGGACGTCATCGACCAGGATGTCCGTGGCGGGTTCGATGTTCGCCTGTTGTTCCATATCGCCGCAGGCGCTCATGGCCGCGACGAGGGCGATTGCGAGCGTTAAACTCAACTTGTTTCTCATGACAGGGTCTCCCGTGTACAGTTGCATGTAGGAAGGTTCATGGAGGTAAACGCACCTTTTATTATTCGTGGTTAAACGTCCGGACGCTGCATGCGGCCCGGCCGGTGCGCCCGGCTGGCTGTAATGAAACAAGAGAGTGGTTGATAACTATCAATCCTGCCTCGCGGACTTCCCACGCGGTCGCCGGACATTAGTCCCCCGGCCGGTGCGAACCCATGCAAATCAATTAGATAGCAATCGGACGGAGCAAGCTGTCGGTACCGTGGCCGGAAGGCTGACACTGGCACAGGGCTTGCGACGGTTAACACTTAGCCAAGGTGTCTCCGTGTTCAATGGAGGCGCCTGACGTCATCAACGAGGAGACATCACGATGAAAAAACATATATTACTCATCACCACCATGAGCCTGTCACTGCTGTGCACACCGGTTCTGGCCCACGGCCACGGCAAGGGGGAGAAACTGCACAAGTGCCTGAAGGCCGCCTCGAAGTTGAAGGACGGTTATTACGCCAAGGTGGAATTTTTGACCATGACGGAAAAAGGCGGCAAGACCTACGAGATCGAAATCAAGGACGCCAATGGCGTTGAATGGGAACTCATGTGCAGTTTGCGCCACGGCGAGATCTATGAAATTGAGCGCGAGGTCGAATCTGCCGAAGATCCCCTGTTCAAGAAACGCATGCAGGTCGATGAGAAAACCGCCAGCCAGACCGCGCTGGAAATCTATTCCGGCAAGCTGGTGCACACCGAATACGAGATTGAATCCCACGGTGATGCCTCCTACGAGTTCGATATCTGGTCTAAACCGGGTGTGACCTACAAGGTTGAGGTCAGTGCCGCGACGGGCGAGATCGTTGAAGTCAACATCGAGGCATGGGACATCGGCCGCGAGGAAGACGACTAGAATATCGTCAAGGCGCGGCGGGCAGGTCACACGGACGTGCCGACCCGGTAGCGGCTTATCCCCTCAGGCCGAACAGGAGTCTTGCAGCAGGATACGGTTAAAGACATCCAGCCCGGTTCCAGTCCGCGCCCGCCAATACATGAAAGGACCCTGTCGCCGTTTTTTCAGATATAGATAACCGTCACCGGAATGTCATAGTCGTGTAAAAATCGGTACGGTTTGCAGCGCCGCCGAAATTATTTAGCTAACTTTTGCTGTCTTGACGGCACGCTGAATAATTTGCCGTCATCCAGACGCAGTGCCGTGAGTGAGCCGCCCCACAGGCAACCTGTGTCCAGGGGATAAACATTTTGACGGTCGAAGGCACGCTCATCGCCGAGCGTCACCGTCGACCAGTGCCCGAAAATAATCCGCTCGTTTGCGGTCTTGCGGCCGGGATGACGGTACCAGGGGGTGAGCCCCTGTGCCTGGCTGCCAGGCGGTCCTTTTTCACTGAAGTTCATGCGGCCCGATGTATCCAGGTAGCGCATGCGGGTGAAGGCATTGACGAGGCAACGGATGCGGTCAAAACCCCGCAAGGTCTCCGCCCAGCCGCCTGGTTCGTCGCCGTACATGACCTGGACGAATTTATCATGACGATCTCCCCGTAACACGGCCTCCACCTCACGGGCCAGTGCCCGGGCCTGCTCCAGGTCCCATTGCGGAAAGAGGCCGGCATGCACCATGTGAAATTCGAGACTCTCGTCACTCAGGATAAAAGGCCGGGTGCGTATCCATTGCAACATTTCCGCAACATCGGCGCTGTCCATGATCGCATCCAGCGTGTCCTTGCGGTGCGGGCCGCGTACCTCGTGGGCAACGGCGAGCAGGTGCAGGTCATGGTTGCCAAGCACGGTGCCGGCACTGTCGCCGAGGGCCATGACGAAACGTAAACACTCCAGCGATTTGGGACCGCGGTTGACCAGGTCGCCGGTGAACCAGAGCCGATCCTTTCGCTCGTCAAAATTAATCGTGTCCAGCAGATCCCGCAATTCGTCGTAACAGCCCTGCAGGTCGCCGATGGCGTAGGTAGGCATGCCGGCTTAATGCAGGATGTTGGGCGTGGACAGGTTGAACACGGGTATGGGCGCGTCGAACTCGTGGCCGTCATCAGCCCGCATGTGATAACTGCCCTGCATGCACCCGACCGGGGTCTCTATCATGGAGGCGCTGGTATAGCGGAATGACTCGCCCGGTTTCAGATGCGGTTGCGCGCCGACCACGCCCTCGCCGCGGACCTCCTGCACCTTGTTGTTGGCATCGGTGATGATCCAGTGGCGAGTGAGCAGTTGTGCCGCCGCTTTGCCCGTGTTCGTGATGGTAATGGTATAGGCGAACACGTAGCGTGACTCGTCCGGATTGGATTCCTCCTCCAGGTACAGGGTCTGGACCTCGACGTGCAATTGATAGGAGTTCCTGTCAGGCATGGTGCAGATTGTCCTGATCCATCCGGGATTGGCAAGTCGCCCGCGGGACGGAAAATGTTGCGGCGCTAACCCGGCATCCGGTCCAGCCGCCGGTAGGCAATGGCCTCCTGTACATGCGACTGCGAAATCTCCGCAGCGCCTCCGAGATCGGCGATGGTCCTCGCGACCTTGAGAATGCGGTGCAGGCCGCGCGAGGACAGCCCGAGCCGTTCGACGGCCCGGATGAGTAAAGACCGTATAGCCGGATCAATCCGGCAGTGCGTTTCGATGTCCGCCGTATTCAGGTGATTGTTCGGCTTGCCCTGGCGTTGTATCTGGATCGCGTGCGCCGTCACGACCCGGGCCCGGATTACCGCGCTGGATTCGCCCGCTTGTTCGCGCGTTTCATCCAGCAACTCGCGAGTGATGTTGGGCACGTCGACGTGCAGGTCGATGCGGTCCAGCAGGGGACCCGAGATCCGCTGCCGGTAGCGGCGCACCTGGTCCTCGGTGCACTGACAGCGCTTGCGGACATCACCGAGGTATCCGCATGGACAGGGATTCATGGCTGCCAGGAACTGGAAACGCGCCGGGAAGGTCGTTTGCCGCGCGGCCCGCGAGATCGAGATCTGTCCGGATTCCATCGGTTCGCGCAGCACCTCCAGCACCTGGCGACTGAACTCGGGCAATTCGTCCAGGAACAACACGCCATGATGGGCCAGCGAGATCTCGCCGGGGCGCGGGTGACTGCCACCGCCGACCAGGGCCACGGCCGAGGCCGTGTGGTGCGGACTGCGTACCGGCCGCCGGTTCCAGTTTTCCACGTCAAATCCCTGCTGGCTGATGGAGGCGATGGCGGCGCTTTCCAGCGCCTGTTCCCGGGTCAGGGGTGGCAGGATGCCGGGCATGCGTTCGGCCAGCATGGTCTTGCCGGTGCCGGGCGGGCCGATCATAAGCAGGCCATGACCGCCGGCGGCTGCGATCTCCAGCGCCCGCCGGGCGAGAAACTGACCGCGGACATCGGCGAGGTCGGCGAGGGGTTTCGATGCGGTCGTGCGCGCCGATCCGTTGAACGGCAGGAGGGTCTGGCGACCGGCGAGATGGGCGCAGATCGTTAACAGGTGATCGCTGGCATACAGGCACAGCGGGTCCGCCAGCGCGGCCTCGGCCGCATTCGCCACGGGCAGGCACAGTGCGCGCCCGGTTGTACTGATGGCCAGGGCCGCGGGCAGGATACCGTGTACGGGCTTGAGTTCACCCGCAAGCGAGAGCTCACCGAGGAATTCCAGTTGATCGAGGCCTTCGGCCGGGATTTGCCCGGAGGCCGCGAGGATACCGATGGCGATCGGCAGGTCGTAGCGTCCGCCTTCCTTCGGCAGATCCGCCGGGGCCAGGTTGATGGTGATGCGGCTTAAGGGAAATTCGAACTGGTTATTAATGATGGCGCTGCGCACCCGGTCCTTGCTTTCCCGCACGGCGGTTTCCGGCAGGCCGACGATCGACAGGCCGGGCAGGCCGCGTGACAGGTGCACCTCAACCGTGACTTCCGGTGCGTCTATGCCGGCCAGCGCCCGTGATCGAATAATCGAAAGACCCATGCTCATCATCCTTAATGCAAGATTCCTTGTGGTTACTTTAATGCATTTTGCCGGTAACACCTAGGTACGGCAGATGCACCAATATGATTCAATGAATCGACGCGCGGCACCAAAATCATTCATGAAATCCTTGAAACCCCGTTGATTCAGCTAAAAAACCCGGGATTTGGGCTGGCATACATATTGCGGACAGGAACGGTCAAGGATGAGAGATCGTGTGGGTTTTAGCGGTTCAATCTCTACAGTCTGGCAATGGTACCACTAGGGTTCCGGCCTGAATCAGGCGACTGGTCCGAGAGTGGTCGACCTTCCTCGGGAGGTTACACGGCGGGATAAAAGCCCGGGAGGTAGCGGCTAAACAGTCACGACGCCTCTCGATCCAGAACCTTTATTCCAACGTAAACGAGGAAGTGCACATGAAAACTACCCATCTGTTCAAGAAAGTCTGTTTGTCCCTCAGCGCAGTGCTGTTTGGCCTGAATCTCGGTGCCGTACAGGCGGAACCCCTGAAAATTGGTTATAGCGACTGGCCGGGCTGGGTCGCCTGGGAAGTTGCAATCGAAAAGAAGATGTTTGAAGCAGCCGGCGTTGAGGTCGAATTCGAATGGTTCGACTACGTGGCTTCCATGGACGCCTTCGCCGCCGGCAAGCTGGATGCCGTGGCGATGACCAACGGCGATACCCTGGTCACCGGGGCGACCGGCGGCAAGGGCATCATGATTATCGTCAATGACTATAGCAACGGTAATGACATGATCGTGGGCGCGCCCGGCATCGACAGCATCAAGGATCTGAAAGGCAAGAAGATCGGCGTCGAGATCGGTTTCGTCAGTCACCTGCTGCTGCTCAACGCCCTGGAAAAGAACGGCATGAGCGAGGCCGACGTGGAACTGGTCAACGTGCCCACCAACGAAACACCGCAGGTGCTGGCCTCCGGCGACGTCTCCGCCATCGTTGCCTGGCAACCCAATTCCGGCCAGGCCCTGAAACTGGTGCCGGGATCGAAGAAGTTGTATTCCTCGGCGGACGAGCCGGGCCTCATCTACGATGTACTGGCTGTCAGTCCCACCAGCCTGGCCAAGAACAAGGCGGCCTGGGCCAAGGTGGTGGACGTCTGGTACCAGGCGGTCGATTACATTATGGATCCGGCGACTTCGGCAGAGGCCCTGTCGATCATGGCGGCACGCGTCGGCATCAGCCCCGAGGAATACAAGCCGTTCCTGGCGGGCACGAAGATCCTGACCCTGGAAGAGGCGAAAAAATTCTTGGCCGGGGGTGACAGTTTCGGTTCCCTGTACGGGTCTTCGAAGATTTCCGATGACTTCAACCTGAAGTACGAGGTGTACACCGAAGCCCAGGATATCGATTCCTATATCGATCCGTCCCTGACACTGGCGAAGTAATACTGCCGCCGTGTCGAACACGATGAGTACAGCGTCCTGGCTGGCGCCGCGTGTCGCCCTGCCGCGCGGCCACGCCAAGACGCTGACCATCCTTTCCTTTCTGTTGCCGCTGCTGATCTGGTCAGCAGTGAGCTACGTGCCGTTTCTCTGGCATCCCAAGGTGCGGGTGAGCGAGCCGGGCGATGTCAGTTATTTCCGCAAGGACATGCTGGTCGATGTCGAGCAGTTCCGGAATGAAAGTGCGGCAATGCGTAATGAAGGCAAGGTCCCACCCGCCGGTGAGCGCGCCAACCCGGTCTACCTGCCGGCGCCGCACGAGGTGGCCGTGGCCCTCGTCACCTCGTTCACGACCGAGCCGCGCCGCAGCAGCGAGATGTGGCTGCATGAAAGCCTGTGGCACAGCATTACCATCATCTTCTGGGGTTTTGTCCTGTCGTCCCTGTTCGGGGTGCCGCTGGGCATCCTCTGCGGCACCTACGCGGCGGCAGCAAAACTACACGAGCCCTTCGTGGAATTTTTCCGTTACCTGCCGGCGCCGGCCTTCGGCGCGCTGGCGGTCGCCATTCTCGGCATCCATGACGGTCCCAAGATCGCAATCATATTTATTGGCACCTTTTTCCAACAGGTGCTGGTGATCTCCAATACCACCCGCAAACTCGACCTGTCCCTGCTGGAAGCGGCCATGACCCTGGGCGCAAGGCGGTTGCAACTGTTATTCAAGGTCGTGGTGCCCGGGATACTGCCGGACCTGTACCGCGATCAGCGCATCCTGCTGGGCTGGGCCTGGACCTACCTGATCGTGGCCGAACTGATCGGCACCAGTTCCGGTATCACCTGGTTTATTACCCAGCAGGCGCGTTACAAGAATTTCGATAACGTCTATGCCGCCATCATGATGATCGGCATCATCGGCCTGGCTACGGATATGCTGCTGGCACGTTTCGGCCGCCGGTTGTTTCCCTGGGACAAGCCGGCCAACAAGCACTGATCGGCCAGGAGACCCCGAAAGATGGATGCACTGAAACTGCCGAGTTACCTGGACCAGACGGAAGAGGTCCGGCAACGCTTCAAGGAACTGAAACAACGCGAGGTGATCCTGGAGGTCCGGGACCTGTGCAAGAAATTCAGGACTGCCTCCAACGGCGAGGTCACGGCGCTGAAAGATATCAATTTCAGGACCCACCGGCGTGAGTTTGTCTGTGTTATCGGGCCTTCGGGTTGCGGCAAGTCGACGCTGATCCGCATCCTCGCCGGGCTGGAGTCTTCGACCAGTGGCGAGGTGTTGCTGGACGGCAAGGCGGTCACTGGCCCGGGGCCGGATCGTGGCATGGTGTTCCAGGGCTATACGCTGTTTCCGTGGTTGACCGTGAAAAAGAATGTCATGTTCGGCCTGCGCGTCAGTGGCAAGTCGGCGTTCCTGGCCGAGAGCGAGGCGATGCAGTGGATCGACCTGGTCGGCCTGGAGAAATTTGCCGATGCTTATCCGGATCAGTTGTCCGGCGGCATGAAGCAGCGCGTCGCCATTGCCCGGGCACTGGCCAACCAGCCCCGCATCCTGCTGATGGACGAACCCTTCGGCGCCCTGGACGCCCAGACGCGCAGCAAGATGCAGTCTTACCTGTTACAGATCTGGCATAACATCGATATTACCGTGCTGTTCATTACCCATGACCTGGACGAGGCAATCTACCTTGCCGACCGCATCCTGGTGTTAAAGGCACACCCGGGCGAGGTGCAGGAACTGATCGAGGTGCCGGTGCCGAGGCCGAGAGATCCGGACCAGTTCATGAGCCCCGAGTTTCTGGCGATACGCAAGCGCCTGGACGAACTTATCCATCCGCCGGTGGATGAGTCCGCGGACGACGACAAACTGAACATGATCCGCCTGACCAAGGTCGGTGACGAGGTTGAGCCTTGAGCTTTTTTTATACAGGAGAGTTTAAAGCATAAACTATGCAATGGATGACTAGGGTTCCGGCCGCGACCGCGGTGCCTGGTCCGAGAGTCATCGACCTTCTCGAAAGGTTACACGGCGGGACAAAAGCCCGGGAGATCTGCAGGCATAACGCCTGACATTATTTCAACGTGAGCATAACCGGAGAGAAAGCATGCAATATCCTATCAATCAATCGCCCCGCCGGGACATTAAAACCCGCAATCATTCAATTCCGAAATCTCTCAATCACAGGAGTCAGAGCCATGGCTGAGATCTTTCCCGATGCCGAAATGATGTACGAGGACGAGATCGCCGGTGGCGCGCACTGGTCCATGTTGATCCGCAGGGGCACGACCCTGCGCCTGATCGACCGGGACGGCGGCGCCAACGTCGGCATGCTGTTTTACAATCCCCTCGACAAACTGGAGCGCTACAACGCACCGGACACGCTCAAGTGCCAGCATACCTTCAAGCTGACACAAGGGCACTGCCTGTATTCTGACATGGGACGGATCTTCTGCTCCATCGTCGATGACAGCGTTGGCTGGCACGATACCGTCGGCGGCAACCTGAGCGACAGCGCCCTGGAGAAGCGCTGGGGCGTCAGGACCTACCAGCAATGCCGTAACGACTGGACGTTAAGCGGTGAGCATAGTTTCCGGGTAGAACTCGCCAAGCACGGACTGGACCTGCGTGACCTGGCCGCGAACCTGAACTGGTTCAGTCGTGTCAGCGTTGACGATGGCGGCGATCTGCAATTTGATCAAGAAAACAGCCACGCGGGGGCGCATGTCGACCTGCGTTTCGAAATGGATACCCTGGTGGTGTTGCATACCTGCCCGCACCCGATGAATCCTGCGGATGAATACCCCAGGCGTCCGATCGTTTACCAGTTGCGCAAGGCGGCGCCCGTGTCCGACGACGATGCCTGCATGAATTCCTGCCCCGAAAACCTGCGTGGTTTCCAGAACACGCGTATCTACCAGTTGCAGGGAGGCCAGTGACATGATCCGCGCAAGTCAATATCAAGCTCGGACAGCCAGCTATCGCCAGGTCATCGATGCGGGCGATTACTGGATGCACGTGGTGAAGCAGGGGCAAACCCTGCGTATCCTGGATCTTGAAGGCAACCAGGCGGCCGATACCCTGTTTTACAATGCCACCGATCCCGCCGAGCGTTACTCGGCCATCGACACCATCCGCGAACAGGGCAATGTCTATCTCAGCGCCGGCAGTGTGCTGATCTCGACCGCGGGACGGCCCATGCTCGAGATCGTGGCCGATACCTGCGGCCGTCACGATACCCTGGGCGGGGCCTGCGCCACCGAATCGAATACCGTGCGCTACGCCCTGGAGAAAAAATGCATGCACGCCTGCCGCGACAGCTGGATGCTTGCGGTCAGCGAGAACCCGGGATTCGGCATGGGCAAACGGGATATTACGCACAATATTAATTTCTTCATGAACGTTCCGATCACACCGGACGGTGGCCTGACCTTCGCCGATGGCATCTCGGAGGCCGGCAAATATGTCGAGCTCAAGGCCTGTATGGATGTCATCGCACTGATCTCCAATTGCCCGCAGTTGAACAATCCCTGCAATGCCTATAATCCGGCCCCGGTGGAGGTTTTGATCTGGGATGAATGAGCAGGCTGTTAGTATGAGTGCGATTGAGGTCCTGTCACCGGGCATGCAATCCACGATGCAGGATTATCCTGGCCGCAGGGGTTACTGGGATGTCGGCGTGCCGCCATCCGGTCCCATGGACATGCTCGCCCTCAGGCTCGGCAATCGTATCCTGGGTAACCCGGAGCACAATGCCGCCCTGGAAATGACCCTGAGCGGGCCGAC
>JBFGPT010000029.1:0-9331 GCA_041564575.1 Gammaproteobacteria bacterium
ATTTGACTTGCCAGGTGATGGGTCAATTCGGCGCGGAAGTCGTACAACTGAATGAACTCGGCGAGTATTCGGTTGACAACTCACAGTCCTATGTTGCCTTTGAGTATGACGTGGAACCTGATGCGTCGGCCGCTTCTTATTTTTGGGCGGCCGCAGCGATTACCGGAGGCAGGGCAAAGGTTCTGGGTTTGCAACTGGGTGGCCTCCAAGGCGATGTGCAGTTCGCGCAGGAATTCCAGGCCCTGCTCAAGGGGCTGGAAATAGACTGGGAGGAATATACCTCGCGTTGGATTGGCGATACGGCCGCGCGCAAACTGGGAAATTTCACCCGCAACAGGCGCAACTGGTTGAGGCAGGCGCAGGAAGACATCAGGGCGGATATCAGTGAATACCTGAGATTCGAAATCGAGTTATTGCCGGATCGCCTGCTGATCGATGAATTCAATACCGGCGTGGATATCCTCCGTGATGATGCCGAACGTTTACAGCAGCGTATTGCCCGCCTGCAACAGCGTAATGCAGGGGGGACAGGATAATGTTCAAGTTCGGAGAATTGCTCCGACTGCTGACCATCCAGCGTATCCTTATCCGTCACGGGCTGGATGAAATTATCCTGGCGACACACCTGTTCAGGCCGGTACGCTTTGTCCTCTACCTGTTGCCCTGGAACTGGTTCCGCAGTCGGCAGGCACCGGCGGCGATCAGGTTAAGACGTGTACTGGAAGATCTGGGTCCGGTGTTCGTCAAGCTGGGACAGTTATTATCGACCCGCAAGGATTTTCTTACGGAAGACATCGCTGAGGAATTCGCCAAGTTGCAGGACGCTGTACCGCCGTTTCCGGGTATAGAAGCGCGCCGCATAATTGAGCAGGAATTCGGTAAAAGTCTGACCGAGCTGTTTTTGCAATTCAACGAAACGCCCCTGGCCAGCGCCTCCATTGCCCAGGTCCACAGTGCCACGCTCAAGGACGGCAAGGAGGTGATCGTCAAGGTCGTACGCCCAGGGATAGAGAAGATCATCAAGCGGGACCTGGGCATTTTGCACTTTCTCGCACGCCAGGCGGAAAACTATTCCGAGGATGGCCGCCGCCTGCGGCCGACCAACGTGGTCATGGAGTTCGAAAAGACCCTGATGAACGAACTGGACCTGATGCGTGAGGCGGCCAATGCTTCGCAACTGCGGCGCAACTTCAGGGATTCGGAGATCCTCTATATTCCGCAGGTGGAGTGGGACTATACCCGGCGCAATGTCATGGTCATGGAAAGGATCACCGGTATCCCGGTCAGCAACGTCGCGGCATTGCGGGCGGCCGGTATCGATCTGAAGCGGCTGGCGGAGGCCGGAGTGGAAACTTTTTTCACCATGGTGTTTCGTGACAGTTTTTTTCATGCCGATATGCATCCCGGCAATATCTTTGTCGCACCGCCCACGGCGGAACGCCCGCTGCGTTTCATGTTGATCGATTTTGGCATCATGAGTTCGCTGAGTGAATTCGATCAACGCTATCTGGCCGAAAATTTCCTGGCTTTCCTCGACAAGGATTACCAGCGCGTCGCCGAATTGCACGTCGAGTCGGGCTGGGTACCGCCGGAAACCCGCGTCGATGAATTTGAATTCGCGATTCGCGCTGTGTGTGAGCCGTTATTTGACCGTCCGTTACGGGAGATCTCATTCGGTACCCTGTTGCTCAGGTTGTTCCAGACCGCCCGCCGGTTCAACATGGTGATCATGCCGCAATTGCTGTTGTTACAGAAAACCCTGGTAAATATCGAGGGTCTGGGACGTCAACTGTATCCGGACCTGAATCTGTGGGACGCGGCCCGCCCGACGATGCAGCGCTGGATGAACGATCGCGTGGGTATCAAGGGACTGTACAAGGGCACGCGCCAGAACCTGCCACGCTGGCTCGATCGCCTGCCCGAATTGCCCAACCGAGCGCTGGATATCATTGAACGCCTGCGCGATGGCAAAATCCGGCTGGAATACCGGTCAGCCGATATTGAAAAGCTGCAGCGGGAAATCAGGAGCAGTTCTCTGAGGAATGTTATCGCCATGACGGGCTCGGCGTTTGTAATCAGCGCCGCGTTGATCTACGGCCTGGATGGCTATTCACCCAGCATGCTATGGGGCGCGCCGGTCATCAGCTGGTTTCTCGGCGGTGTTGGCACCGGCCTGTTGATACTCGCGCTGGGGGAATAGGCGAACGGGCGTCAGGTCAGGTCCTGTACCCCGTCCAGGTGATCGAGTAATTCCTTCTTTAAGTCGAGATAATCCGGTTCGCTCAATCCCAAAAATTCCAGGATAAAGGGTTTCATCTTTTTCCATTCATAGTCCGGTTCCTGCCGGCGGCTGTTGGCGACATGTTCGGCCAGCTTCATCACGACTATCAGCCGGCGCGGGTTTTGATCCGCTGCAGGGTCGTCACACATGATATATTCGGTATCATGGTGATGCAGGCAGGCCTCCCTCAGGGCGTCACCCAGTCCCCAGTTCCGCGTCAGCAGATATGAGATGACGGCATGGTTGGTATCGAAATGCTGGTCCTCGAGATCGGTATAATTTTGCAGCGGGGTCAGGTTTTGTTCGGCCAGTACCGCTTTATAGTTTTCAAATTTCTGCGCGAGCAGCGGGATGCCGACGTCCCTGAACAGGCCAAAGGCATAGGCCTCATACGGTGTACAGACCCCGCACCTGCGCGAGGTATAGCCGGCAAGTTTCGCGACATCGGTCGAGCTGTCCCAGTAGCGTGGCATCGGTATAAAATTGCCGTCACGCAGCTGTATCCGGAACAGTATGCTGGCGATACTGGTTGACAGGTTGTCGACGCCGAGCAGGGTTATGGCGTGCCTGATCGATGTAACCTCGCTGCGCAGGCCATAATAGGGAGAGTTGATGAGCTTCAGCATCGCGGCATACAGGCCGCTGTCCTGCATGATTTTTTCCGAAATACGGGCAATATCCGGGTGCTCCGCCTGTAACTCCTCCTGAATAACGCCGAGGATTTCCGGTTGTGGCGGTATTTTGACCGTATCGAATATTTTTTCTTGCTGAGCGAGGTTTTGCATATCGGAATTTTTGCGCATTGGCAGTCCATTCGGGGTCTGTATCGGCATCAGTACTGCACGGCTTGAGTGGCGTGGATACTTGCAGGCGCGTGCCATCGGCCCTGGCGGCCCGGTTATCCCGGGGGCGTTCGCTTATTCGACAATGACGGTGATCTTCTCCGAGATTACCGGGGGTTGGTGCGGGATATGCGCATGGTCCCCTAGCAGGAGCTGCAGGGTATGCGTGCCGGGTTCCAGTGTGATTGTTGCCTCGGTCTGGCCACCGCCAAAGTGACGGATGTGTTCCGTGGCCGGCAGTGGTTTGTCCAGATCGGGTAGCTCACTCATATCGATGAGTAAATGGTGGTGGCCGGTATTCTCACGCTCGACGCCGGCAGGGGCGACCCCCATGCCACTCAGGCCAAACACAACCCGGAAGGTGCGCGGTAGCCGCTGACCATCGACCGGTTCAATCAGATAGGCGGCAATGCCCGGTTTTGGCGTGCCGGTAGCCGCGGGCAGCGCACCTGTTATGCTGGTGATTGCCAGAAATATTACAAGTCTTGCAGTTCCAGTAATTTTCATACAACTGACTCCCGATTCAAATATGGTTGACTGCTGGACAGGTAGCCTCCGCAGTGTGGGTCAACGCAATGATTATCTCATCAGTGCCGCTTCGACCTCCCGGCGTTTTTCCTGGCCGGCAAGGACCTCGATCAGTTCCAGAGAGAAATCCATCGCGGTGCCAGGTCCGCGCGAGGTGATGACCTTGCCATCGGTAACCACGGCCTGGTCGATATAACGGGTATCTTTCAGGCCCATCTTGTCGATAAATCCCGGATAACTGGTGGCGTGCTTGCCGCCGAGCAGGCCCGCGTTGGCCAGGACCTTCGGCGCTGCACAGATCGCGGCGGTAAATCTTTCGCTGTTGGCCATTTTTTTCAGCAGGTCATGCACGCGCGCATCATTGTCCAGGTTATCGGCACCCGGCAGGCCGCCCGGCAAAACCACCATGTCGTAATCCTGCCGTAACGCGTTGTCGAGGTCCATGTCCGGGACCAGCCTGACACCGCGGCTGGCGGTGACCGTGCCATTGTCCAGCCCGGCGGTGACCACGTTGATCCCGGCGCGGCGCAACAGGTCGATGATAGTCACTGCCTCAAGTTCTTCACAACCCTGGGCGAGGGTGACGAGGACGTTTGCCATGATAATTTACTCTTGTTTTGAATCCGGTACAGGCTGTGGATGTCAACCAGTTGAATGGCAGTTGCATCGAGATCCTGTATTGCGCGTGACAGGACATCCATGGTTTGCGGATAGGGATGCCCGATACCAACTGCGGTGCCACGTAGCCTGGCGATATCAAGCAGTTTATCAAATTGTTTTCGAATCGCATCCGGATTTTTCACGTTATCGAAAAAAACATCGCGTTCCAGGTAAGGAATATTTTTCTCCCGGGCTATCATGGCCGCAATGCTGTTGTCACTGGTGACGCTGTCTACAAATATCAGGTTGTATTGCTTGATTGCCAGCATGAGCCAGCCCATATGCCCGGGATGCTGGGTCAACAGGCTGCCCATGTGATTATTGATGGCGGTAACATGGGGAATCGACTCAATATTGCTCCTGAAAGTGTGATTGAACTCATGTTCCGTCATGTCCAGCGTCAACGCACCGGGCCCCAGGAACTCGTTTTTCTCCAGCGCCTCCAGTGGTTGATGCAGCATGATGTCCTTGCCCTGTTGGTGGGCGAGTTGGGCCAGTTCAGTGGAGTAGGGGGCATGCGGCATAATGGCGCAGACCACCGGGCCGGGCAGGGCAACAGCCCTGAGATCATCATGCAGGCGGTAACCGAGATCGTCTATGATGATACTGATGAATGCGGTTTTGTCGACGGTGACGCCGTCGCCAGAACTGGCCTGGAGATTCAGGAGAAGTAGCAGGAACAGCGCAGCTTTTCCCTTGAGCGTTCTCATCCTGTATGCAGTGTAGACTCTATTTGTTCATTTCGAAGGCTATGGCAAGCCCTTTCAGTATATTCAATGCCTCGTACAGGCCGTAGTCACTGGTTGCCAGCGTTTCGCTTTGCGTTGACTTGTCCGTGCCCTCGTCCCCGGGCGCTGATTCCGGTCCTGTATCGGTCTGTTCCCCGCCATCTTCCCCGTTGTCGTTTTCCAGGTGCCGGCTGAGGTCGGCCTCCTTGACCCGCGTGCTGCTGTCATCCTCTGCCTTGGTCACCTTGATCTTGTCAAAGATAATATCGGGGATGATGCCGGTGGCCTGGATCGAATTTCCGGACGGCGTGTAATATCGCGCCGTTGTCAGTTTCAGGGCGGAATTGTTTGTCATCGGCAGAATGGTCTGCACGGATCCCTTGCCGAAGGTCTTTTCCCCGACAATAACGGCACGCTTGTGATCCTGCAGGGCGCCGGCAACGATCTCCGAGGCCGAGGCCGACCCGGCATTGACCAGGACGACGATGGGGACATTATCCAGGATATCCACGGGCTTGGCGTTGAACTGCAGTTGGGAATCCTTGACCCGGCCCTTGGTATAGACGATCAGGCCTTTTTCCAGAAACAGGTCCGATACCCCCACGGCTGCACTCAGCACCCCTCCCGGATTGTTTCTGAGATCCAGGATAATGCCCCTGAGGGCGGCGGAGGCCTCTTTCTTCAGCTTTTCAGTCTCTTTGCGGACATCCTCGGCGGTGCGCGACTGGAATTGTGAAATCCTGATGTAGCCGTAACCAGGTTCCAGGAATCGCGAGCGGACGCTTTGCACCTGGATATAATCGCGGATCACGGTAATGGTCAGCGGCTGACTTTCACCCTCGCGCACGATGGTCAGTATGATTTTTGTCCCGGGCTTGCCGCGCATGATCTTGACGGCATCGTTTAGCGACATGCCTTTCACCGGTGTGTCATCGAGTTTGACGATGAGATCGCCGGCCTTGATGCCGGCCTTGGCGGCCGGGGTATCGTCGATGGGGGCAATGACCTTGACGAAACCGTCCTCCATGCCGACCTCGATGCCCAGGCCACCGAACTCTCCGGTGGTGCCTTCCTGCAGTTCCTTGTAGGCCTCCTTGACCAGGTAGGCTGAATGCGGATCAAGACCGGCCAGCATGCCGCGGATGGCGTTTTCCAGCAATTGCCGGTCCTCGACTTCCTCGACGTAATCGTTTTTGATTTTCTGGAAGACTTCCGTGAAGGTTCTGAGTTCGTCCAGCGGCAGCGTTTCGGCATCCGCCGCCGGGCTATCCCCGGCGTTGTCCTGTGCCTGAACGAACAACACGGTGCCGGTCAGCAGCAGGAAACCGAAAAGCAGTGTCTGGCAGGTTTGTTTCATTGAAAGTACCGATTTGTGACTGGACAGGTGTCCGGACAGGCGCCTGACTTGAACCATGGGATAAAGGTAACAGTATTTTGAATGCTGCGCTATTTTTTACACCAGCGTACCGGGTTCAGGGGTTTGCCCCGGTGACGGATCTCGAAATACAGGCCGCTGCGGGCCTGGCCGCCGCTGTCCCCTACCACGGCCACCGGTTCCCCGGGCAGAACCCAATCCCCCTGTTTCTTGCTGAGGCTCTGGTTGTGACCATACAGGCTCATGTAGCCATCGCCATGTTCAATGATCAATAACAGCCCGAGGTTTTTGAACCAGTCCGCGAACACCACCTTGCCGGTGCTGATGGCCTTGACCTCGGTGCCGGCCTGGGCCTCGATGAGGATGCCCTGCCAGTTGAGATCGCCCCCTTTCTTGGGACTGCCGAAACTGTGGAGGATATTGCCGCGGATTGGCCATTCCAACGTGCCGCGCAGCGTATCAAAGGGCGCAATGTCCTCGAAAAAGCCGATAGGGTCGGCGCCGGTATCCCCGATGCTCTCTATCAGTTTCTCGAGTTCCCTTTCCTGGACGTGCAGTCGTTCGAGTTCCTCACCCCGCGCGCTGATGTATTGATCGAGTTTGGCTATGATGGCAAGTCGCATTTCCCTGGAATTCTGCAATAGCGCAAGCTGCGCTTCATGCTGTTGTTTCAGCTCGATGAGGGCAGCATTTTCAACGCGGATCCGGTTTTCCAGCATGGCCGTTTCCCGAATCCTGTCCTGCGTATCACTGATCCCCGCCAGCCGCTGGCGGTTATGGTAATCGTAATAGGCCAGCACACGGCCGATACGCTGCGGGTCCTGCTGGTTCAGCAGCAGTTTCAGGTAATCCGCACGCCCGGATATATAGGCGGCCCGAATCTGACGACCGAGGCTGTCTTTTTGCACCCGCAATTCCTGTTGCCGCTCGCGCTGTTGCGACTGCAGGTCACGTATCGCTTGTACCTTGCCGGCAATACTGTAATTCAGTTGATCGAGTTTCGTGGCCATGCGGCTGGCATCCTTCTCGTTCTCCTCCAGTTCCCGGATCAGAAATACCTTTTCATCGCCGGCACCGCGGATGCTGTCCTCGAGTTCACGGATATCGATTCTGATCGATTCGAGGCGTGCGGTGTTGCTGTCGGTGTTTTCTGCGCGGCCGAAAAACGGGATTGCGGCGAGGCAAAACAGCGTGAGTAATCCGGGACCGGTATTATTCATCCGTCAGTTTGAGCAGCGGCTGTCCGGTCATCTCGTCCGGTTGTGGCAAACCCATCAGGTACAGCAGGGTCGGGCTGATGTCACACAGCGCGCCTTCCCTTGGAACCAGCTCGGCGGGCCTGCCAATATAGAGCAACGGCACCAGGTTGCTGGTGTGCGCGGTATGTGACTGGGCCTTTATCTTTTCCGTCGTGTAGGCGCGCATTTGTTCGGCATTGCCATGATCAGCGGTGATCAGAGTCTCACCGCCGGCCTTTTGCATGGCCTCGACGATCCTGCCCAGGCAGTCATCCACGGCCTCGACCGCGCTGATCGCGGCCTGGAAATCGCCCGTGTGTCCAACCATGTCGGTATTGGCGAAATTACACACAATCAGATCGTACCGGCCGCTGTCAATCGCTTCGATCAGCTTGTTGGTTATCTCGTAGGCGCTCATCTCCGGTTTCTCATTATAGGTCCGGACATGCGGTGAAGGTACCAGGATACGGTCTTCACCGGGAAAGACCCGTTCTTCACCGCCGTTGAAAAAGAACGTCACATGGGCATATTTCTCCGTCTCGGCAATGCGCAGTTGTCGCAGACCCTGCACCGAGACATATTCACCGAGAACATTCTTCAGATGCGCCGGGCGGAAGGCAACGGGGAACTCATAGTTCGACTTGTATTCCGTCAGGCTGGTAAACGTGCCCAGTTTCGGGAAATGGTCACGCGGAAAACTGCGAAAATTTTTCTTGGTAAATGCGCGCGCCAGTTGCCGGGCGCGATCGGCGCGGTAGTTTGCAAAAACCACGACATCCCCGTCTTCCACGTGGACCGGCGCCTGTTCCTGGCGATGGATGCTGACCGGCGATACGAATTCGTCTGTCTCGCCGCGTGCATACGCCATGTCCAGGGCGACGAACGGATCCGGTGCAACGTAATCGGCCTTGCCGTCACAGATGAGATTGTAGGCCAATTGCGTGCGATCCCAGTGGCTGTTGCGGTCCATGGCGTAATGACGGCCGATCAGGCTGACGATACTGCCCTTGCCAATCTCGCGCAGCTTGACCTGGGCCCGGGCGATGGATTCCGTGGCGCTCATCGGAGGCTTGTCTCGGCCGTCAAGGAAGGCATGCAGATAGATATTTTCGACACCGTTTTGCGCGGCCATCTCCAGCAGGGCGAAAATATGATCTTCGTGGCTGTGTACGCCGCCATCCGACAGCAGGCCCAGGATGTGGACGGCCTTGCCACTGTTTGCCGCCAGGCCGAAGGCTTCTGTCAGCGTCTCGTTTCTGAAAAAACTGCCGTCTTCAATCGCCTCCGAGATGCGCGTGATCTCCTGGTCGACCACCCGCCCCGATCCGATATTCATATGCCCCACCTCGGAGTTTCCCATTTGCGCCGTCGGCAATCCGACATCTATACCGGAGGCGCTGATCAACTGATGCGGGTAGCGGGCCCACAGCCTGTCCCAGTTTGGCTTGTGGGCGCTGTGAATGGCGTTGTAGACGGTAATATCGGTATAACCCCAGCCATCCATGATGATCAACAAATAGGGGCGATGTTTCAGTTGCATGAAATTTACGGAATTGTTCTGGGTATCAGGAAAATACGGGTCCTGGGATACAAACGATGGCTTCGGATACGTGAGGCAGTCGCCCGGTTTCTTGTTACGGGGAAGGATTCTAGCATGAAATTCACCCTTTCTGAGACCC
>JBFGPT010000030.1:0-9290 GCA_041564575.1 Gammaproteobacteria bacterium
CAGGGATCCACGATCATGCTGTGACCCCAGGTCTCCCGTTCATTGATGTGACGCCCGCCCTGGTTGGACGCCAGCACATAGCACTGGTTCTCTATCGCCCGGGCCCGTAACAGGACTTCCCAGTGGGCCGCGCCGGTAGTGTACGTGAACGCGGCCGGGACCGTGATCAGGTTGACGTCGCCGGACAGCATGCCCCGGTACATCTCGGGGAAACGCAAATCGTAACAGACGCTCATGCCGATATTGGCAAACGGCGTCTTGGCGATGACCGCTTCCTGCCCGGCCTCGATGGTGTCCGATTCCTTGTATTCCTCGCCGGCCGTGCTGTCGACGCAGACATCGAACAGGTGCATCTTGTCGTAACGGGCGATCATCAGGCCCTCGGGGTCGTATAACAGGCAGGCCGCGCGGATGTGCCTGCTGGAGTCGGCAGTCAGCGGAATGGTACCGCCCATGAGCCATATATGGTGACTGCGCGCCTGTTCTTCAAGGAAAGCCTGGATGGGACCGCTGCCCGGCTGCTCGCGAATGGCCAGTTTGTCCTGCTCTGCATGCCCCATGAGCGGGAAGTTTTCCGGCAGCAGGCAAAATTCCGCGCCTTGCTTACAGGCCTCGCCGATCAGTGCGGCGGCAGACTCGAGGTTTTCCTCGACATCTCCGGTAGAAACCATCTGGATGACGGCGGCTTTCATGGGCCGACAGTATACGGGAGCGCAGCGTCCGGATGTAGTCGTGACGTTAATAATCCACCTGACTCATTTGCCCTGATATCGTATACTCGGCGGCCTTTGTAATAACGACAACAGCGGACCATTGAACGACGATTTTCCCAGAATTAAGCGGTTGCCCCCGTACGTTTTCAATATCGTGAATGATTTGAAAATGGACGCCCGTCACCAGGGCGAGGATGTCATCGATTTCGGCATGGGCAACCCGGATCAGCCCACGCCGCGGCACATCATCGACAAGCTGGTCGAAGTCGCGCAGCGCGACGATACGCACCGCTACTCGATGTCACGCGGCATCCCGCGCCTGCGCCGTGCGATCTGCAACTGGTACCGGGACAAGTACGACGTCGATCTCGATCCGGATTCCGAGGCCATCGTGACACTGGGTTCCAAGGAGGGGCTGGCGCACCTGGCCATGGCTGTGGTCGATCGCGGCGATGCCGTGCTGGTACCGAACCCGGCCTATCCGATTCACCCGTTCGGCTTTACCATCGCGGGGGCCGATGTCAGGCATATTCCCATGGTGCCGGATGTGGATTTTTTCGAGGAACTGGAAAAGGCAGTGCGCGATGCCTGGCCAAAGCCGAAGATGCTGTTGCTGAATTTTCCCGGCAACCCGACTGCGCAATGCGTGGACCTGAATTTTTTCAGCAAGGTGATCGACTTTGCCAAAGAAAACGAACTCTGGGTGATACAGGATCTCGCCTATGCCGAGATTGTCTTCGATGGCTACAAGGCGCCCTCGATACTGCAGGTGCCCGGGGCCATGGATATCGCCGTCGAGTTTTATTCCATGTCGAAGACCTACAACATGCCGGGCTGGCGTATCGGCTTCATGGTTGGCAACCCGACCCTGGTCACCGCACTGGCGAGACTGAAATCCTACCTCGATTACGGCCTTTATACCCCCATGCAGGTGGCGGCCATTACGGCCCTGGAAGGCGACCAGCAATGTGTTGAGGATATCCGCAGCATGTATCAACAGCGACGTGATGTCCTGTGTGATGGCCTCAATGCGATCGGCTGGCAGGTGGAAAAACCCAAGGCGACCATGTTTGTCTGGGCGCCGATACCGGAACAGTACCGGCACATGGGTTCACTGGAATTTTCCAAGAAGGCCCTGCTTGAAGCCAAGGTCGCGGTCTCACCGGGGATTGGCTTTGGCCAGTACGGTGACACCCATGTGCGCTTTGCCTTGATCGAAAACGAACATCGCACACGGCAAGCAGTCCGGGGCTTGAAGTCTATGTTTCGGGAAGAAAAGGTCGAGCAGGCGGGTTGAGAAGATAACATCCGCGTAGTCCCGTATACGCAGTTTGTTTCACGCCAGGCATGCCTGTTAAGCAAATAAATCCAGTCAGAAAATTTTAACCAAGCACTACGAGATACGAATACTATGGAACCAGTAAAAATTGGCCTGCTCGGCCTGGGCACCGTGGGCGGTGGTACCGTCAGCGTGCTGACCGGAAACGCGGAGGAAATCAGCCGCCGCGCCGGCCGTGGCATAGTCATCAGCCATGCCGCTGCGAAAGATTATGACGCCGCCGCCATCAGCGGCCTGGACCAGATCGGCAGGATCACCGATGACGCCTTCGGAGTGGTCGATGATCCGGAAGTCGAGATCGTCATCGAATTGATCGGTGGTTATTCGCCGGCGCTGGAACTGGTGCTGAAGGCCATCGAAAATGACAAGCATGTCGTCACCGCCAACAAGGCGTTGATCGCCAAACACGGTAACGAGATCTTCAAGGCAGCACAGGAAAAGGGTGTCACCGTGGCCTTCGAGGCGGCGGTGGCGGGCGGTATTCCCATCATCAAGGCCATGCGCGAAGGCCTCGCGGCCAACCGCATCCTGTGGGCGGCGGGCATCATTAACGGTACCGGTAATTTCATCCTCACCGAGATGCGTGACAAGGGCCGGCCGTTCGACGAGGTCCTGAAAGAAGCGCAGGCCCTGGGCTATGCCGAGGCTGATCCGACCTTCGACGTCGAGGGCATCGATGCCGCGCATAAACTCACCATCATGGCGTCCATCGCCTTCGGGGTACCCCTGCAATTTGAAAAGACCTATACCGAGGGGATATCGAAGATCCAGACCCAGGACGTGATCTACGCGGGCGAACTGGGTTACCGGATCAAGCACCTGGGCATCACCGCCATGACGGAGCGCGGTATCGAGCTGCGCGTGCATCCGACCCTGATCCCGGAACGCCGTTTGATCGCCAATGTGGATGGCGTCATGAATGCCGTGGTGGTCATGGGCGATGCCGTCGGTCCAACCCTGTATTATGGCGCCGGCGCCGGCGCGCGGCCCACGGCCTCAGCCGTGGTTGCCGATGTCGTGGACGTTGTTCGGGCCCTGACCACGGACCCGGAAAACCGCGTGCCGCACCTGGCCTTCCAGCCCGCGGCCCTGTCGGATGTCCCGATACTGGCCATGGAGGAGGTCGAGACCGCTTATTACCTGCGCCTGCAGGCCGTCGACCGGCCGGGCGTGCTGGCCAGGGTGACACGCATCCTGGGCGAGGCGGGCATCAGTATCGAGGCTATCCTGCAAAAGGAACCGCATGCCGGCGACAAGCACGTGCCGGTGATCTTCTTGACCCAGCGTGTCCTGGAGAAGCACATGAACAAGGCGCTGGCCGAGATCGAAGCACTGGATGAGATCAATGGCGAGGTCATGCGCATCCGGGTGGAGACACTGAAATGACTTTCCGGCCCCGCTACACTGGCCTGATAGAACGCTACCGTGACCGCCTGCCGGTGCATGACGACACGCGCGTCATCAGCCTGGGAGAGGGCAATACGCCACTGATCCGCTTGCACCATGTTCCTGATCAACTGGGCAAGGAGGTCGATATCTATGTCAAATACGAGGGACTGAATCCCACCGGCTCATTCAAGGATCGCGGCATGACCATGGCCGTGACCCGGGCCGTGGAGAAAGGGGCACGCGCCATTATCTGCGCCTCGACCGGCAACACCTCGGCCTCCGCTGCCGCCTATGCCGCTCGCGCCGGTATCACGGCCTTTGTGCTGATCCCGGAGGGCAAGATCGCCCAGGGCAAACTTGCCCAGGCCATGATGGAAGGCGCCACCGTTATACAGATCAAGGGCAACTTCGACGATGGCATGCGACTGGTCAAGGAGGTCTCGGAAAGTGCGCCGGTGACCATCGTTAATTCCATCAATCCCTATCGCCTGCAAGGCCAGAAAACCGCGGCCTTCGAGATCATCGAGGAACTGGAACGCGCCCCGGATTATCATTGCCTGCCGGTCGGTAATGCCGGCAATATCACCGCGCACTGGATCGGTTACAGCGAGTACGCCTGTGAAGATCCGGCGCATGTCACGGAGGCTTGCAGTTTCTGTGACGGGCATTGCCGTTACGCCGGCGGCGCGATTGTCGGCACGCGTCCGAAGATGGTCGGTTACCAGGCCTCCGGGTCGGCGCCATTCATGCGCGGCGCCATGGTCGATAACCCGGAGACCGTGGCCACGGCGATCCGCATTGGTCATCCACAGTCCTGGGACAACGCCTGGGTCGTCAACCGTGAATCCGGTGGCTGGTTCGACGAATGTTCTGATGAGGAAATTCTGGCGGCGCAGAAACTGCTGGCCGAAAAAGAGGGCGTCTTTTGCGAGCCGGCATCGGCCACCTCGCTGGCCGGCGCCATGCGCGATATCGACAGCGGTCGCATACCGGAGGGCAGTTGTGTCGTCTGTACCCTGACCGGCCACGGGCTGAAAGACCCCGATACTGCCATCCGGCAAAGCACGGCGCCGGTGATCAGTGCCGATGCAGTGTTGAAGGATGTTGAAAAGGCCATCCTGGATAACCTGGACTAGCCCGCCATGATCCACCGGGAACCTTCCCGATGAATCTCAGCCTGTACCTGCCCGGGCTGCTCGGATTTTCCCGGGAGGCCCTGCACGAACCACCTCTGGCCCGGGCCCTGACCCGGATCCTCACTCACGCCAGCCGTGTCCCGGTGGACGGTGTCAGTTATTGCCGGCAACTTGCCCGGCTGTTTGACTGTAAGGTAGCGGAAGACGGTGATATGCCGGCAGCGGCAATCACCCGCCTGATCGATGATAACCAGCGCCCGCAGGGCCCGTGGCTGCGGGCCGACCCGGTACACCTGAGCGCTGATGCCCATGGCGTGAGCCTGCTGGATGTCGGTCGTTTGCAACTCGAACAGCACGAGGCCCTGGCCCTGGGGGCGGTATTGCAGGACCTTTTCAGTGCCCACGACTACCTGTTCGAGGTCCCGGTGGCCGAACGCTGGTACCTGGGTCTGCCGCAAGGAAGTTCGATCAGGACACGGGAAATCCACGAGGTCAGGGGGCGTTCCATACTCACGCAGATGCCGGACGGCCGGGATGCAGCCCATTGGCGGCAATTGTTGAACGAGGTGCAGATGCGTCTCAATGATTGCGACATCAATCAACAGCGGCAGGCGGCGGGCAAGTTACCGGTGAACAGCGTCTGGTTCTGGGGCAGCGGCGAGTTGCCGGATATCCTCGCGCGCAGATGGAGCCGGGTCTATGCCGACGATGTGCTGGTACAGGGCCTGTGCATGTTGTCCGGCACGGTCTGCCAGCCGGTAGATGCATTCCTGGCAGGCGGGGAAGCACCCGGTGAACGCGGTGAGGACCTGGTCATCCTGGAGACCGCCAGCAGATACCGGGACTATCAGCATGCCGAGGCATGGCTGGATTTTATCGAGATCCTGGATCGGGACTGGTTTGAACCGATCATGCGTCTGCTCATGGCCAACAGGATAGAACGGCTGAACATCCTCACAGACACCGCTCAATTTACTTTTCACAGGATCCATTTACTCAGGTTCTGGCGCAGCTTCGGCAACTTCGCCGATTTGTTATGATGCCGTTTGTGAAGCGTCCGCAATCATCCCTGGCATCGCACTTGAGTGTGTCTCTTGTTTGAATGAAAACAAACATCATCCACCGTGATATTCCCACGGACCATGCCCTTGATGCCCGGCTTCACCCCGTGCTCGCGCGCATATACGCGGCGCGGGGCGTTCACTGCGGGGCGGAACTCGACTATTCTCTGGATAAATTGCTGCCCTACCAGGCGCTGAAAAATATCGGGGCGGCCGCGGACCTGCTGGCCCGGGCCCTGCGCGGTGATCAGAGGATCCTGATCGTTGCCGACTTCGATGCCGACGGCGCCACCAGTTGCGCCGTGGCCATGCGTTGCCTGCGCGCCATGGGTGCGCGCCAGGTGGATTACATTGTGCCGAACCGTTTTGAATTCGGTTATGGCCTGACCCCGGAAATCGTCGACGTCGCCCGGCACAAGTCGCCGGACCTGATCATTACCGTAGACAACGGTATCTCGAGCATTGCCGGTGTCAAACATGCCCGCGCACTGGGTATCGATGTGCTCGTTACCGATCATCATTTGCCCGGTGCGGAATTGCCCGAGGCCAATGTCATCGTCAATCCGAATCAGCCCGGCGATGAATATCCGGGCAAATACCTGTCGGGAGTCGGCGTGATCTTCAATATCATGATCGCGCTCCGGGCGTTGCTCAGGGAACAGGACTGGTTCGTCGAGCGTAATATAGATGACGTCAATCTCGCCCGCGTGCTGGACCTGGTCGCCCTGGGTACCGTGGCCGACGTCGTACCGCTGGAATACAACAACCGCGTCATGGTGTCCCAGGGGCTGGCGCGGATCCGGGCGCGGCACTGCTGTCCCGGCATACTGGCCTTGCTCGAAGTCGGGCAAAGGGCGCCGGAACGGATCACGGCGGCGGATCTCGGTTTTGTCGTTGGCCCCAGGCTGAACGCCGCCGGCCGACTGACCGATATGTCGCTCGGCATTGAATGTTTGCTGAGCGATGATCACGAGCGCGCGGCCGCCATCGCCCGGCAACTACACGATCTGAACAGCGAACGCCGCGAGATCCAGCAGCAAATGGAAGTGGAGGCCCTGGAGACGCTGGAGGCGATACCACTGGAAGATGACGGAAACCTGCCGGCAGGTATCTGCCTGTATGACCCGGGTTGGCACCAGGGCGTCGTAGGGGTGCTGGCCTCCAGGATCCGCGAGAAAACCCACCGGCCGGTCATCATCTTCGCACCGGACCGGGATGGCTGGATCAAGGGGTCGGGCCGTTCCATCGACGGTGTGCACATCCGGGATGTCCTGGAGTCGATCGCGAGCCGCCATCCGCAGTTGATATCGAAATTCGGCGGCCATGCCATGGCCGCGGGCCTGACCTTGCCGGAATCCGGGCTGGATCAATTCCGCCGGTTATTCGATGCCACGATCCAGCGACAGACCGGTGAGCGGCCATTACACGGAACCCTGCTGACGGACGGTGAACTTGCGCCTGCTGATATGAATATGGCGCTTGCCCGCGCAATCCGCGACGGTGGTCCCTGGGGGCAGGGTTTCCCCGAACCACAGTTTCTTGGTGATTTCAGGCTGCAAGACGCCCGTATCGTCGGGGGTAAGCATCTGAAAACCCTGTTTACCCTGGCTGACGGCACGTCGATAGACGCTATCGCCTTTAATACCACCGGCGCTGGCTGGCTGCGGGAAAACATTGAGGTCAGGACCGTCTACCGTCTGGATATCAATGAATTCCGCGGCCGGCAGACCCTGCAACTGGTGCTGGAAGCGATAGAACCGCTGCACACCTGACGCTGTTTTATTAAAGATCAGGTGCCCGTATGGCACCCGATTTGCATCTTCTCTTCATATCTTCCAGTGACGACAGGATCCCGGCAGACACGCGGACTGCTTCAAAACCAGTACAGATGAAGGTGATACCCAGCAACGAAACCGGCAACGATTTCGAGCACATCCGTTTCGGCATTGCGACCAATATCATTGTGCTGATCACGGCACTGGTCGTTATGACAACAATCATCATCTCGGCGTGGATCTTTCACCGCTTCAACACAGAACTCATCAACCGCAAGTTCATAGAACTCAAGGCGGAAGCACGCGTTCAGGGTGGCCGGCTCAAGTCCGAGATCGATGAATTGGTCCTGGATGTTTCCTTCCTGGCAAGTACGCCGCCGGTTCAGGGCATTCTCCGCTCAAGTAAAACCGGTGGTATCGATCCCCTGGACGGATCCACGGAAGAAATATGGAAAGAGCGCCTGCAAATCATCTTTGTGTCCATGTTGAATTCCGTGCCGGATTATACCCAGGTCAGCTATATCGGCGTGGCCGACAATGGCAGGGAACTGGTGCGTGTCGATCGTTACGGGAAAAACGGTGCTATCAGGGTGGTGCCGCAGCACGAACTGCAAGGCAAGGGCGATACACGGTATTTCAGACAAACCCTGATGAAAGCGGCGGGAGAAGTGTATGTCTCCGAGATAGAGCTAAACCGCGAGCATGGTGAAATCACCGTACCGCACAGCCCGGTCATCAGGGCGTCTATCCCGGTATATGACAGCAATCACCGTAAGTTCGGTATGCTGATCATCAACAAGAACATTAATCTTGGCTTCGATAACCTGCTCGACAGCGACGAAAAGGATCTCACCTATATGATCACCAACGGCAGGGGCGATTACCTTTATCACCCGGATGCCGGCAAGACCTTCAGATTCGAATACGGGGAATCCGTGCGTATACAGGACGACTATCCCGAGATTGCCGGGATGTATGCGCCGGACGGGATGTCAGAAACCAGTTTCATTCATCATGGCACGATCAGTAATTCGCTCATCAGTATGAAGCAGCTGAACAACCTGCCATTTGAAAACAATCAAGCTATCGGCATTGCCGTATCGCAGGAAGTTGACCTGGTGCTTGGCATTGCCAGACAGATACGTGAACAGGCTTACAGCATACTTTTTGTCATAATCCTGCTGGTCATGTTTGCCGGCAGTCTGTTCGCGAGAAAAATTGCCCGGCCAATACTTGATATTACGCGCGCCGTGCAGCAATTCGGCAGGGGCAGACGCGAGGTTAATTTCCCGGTCGATGCCGACGGTGAACCGGGTATCCTGGCAAGGTCATTTGCCGAGATGATCGAACGGGTCAACTTGCGTGAAGAAAGCCTCAAGATCGAATCCATGGAACGGAAGAAAGCGGAGAAGCAGGTCAAGGCCATACTCGACAACGCGGTCGATGCCATTATCACCATCGATACGTCCGGTACAATACTGTCCGTGAATCGTGCTGCTGTCAGGATATTCGGCTATGACGAAAACGAGATGATTGGAAAGAATGTCAAGATACTCATGCCCCAGCCATACCGCGGTGAACACGACAGCTACCTGTCTAATTATCTGTCCACGGGCGAAAAGAAGATTATCGGTATCGGACGGGAAGTGACCGGATTGCGTAAAGACGGCACCGTATTCCCCATGGAACTTTCCGTCAGCGAGACCCGGCTGGGCAAGGATATCAGCTTCACCGGTTTCGTAAGGGATGTCACGGAAAGAAAGAGCGCGGAGGAGAACATCAGGATTACATTCAATGCCGCCCCCAATGCGCTGGTCATGACCAATTCAAACGGTGAGATTACTTTGGTAAATGAAGCTTTGTTAAAAATGTTCGGG
>JBFGPT010000031.1:0-9223 GCA_041564575.1 Gammaproteobacteria bacterium
ACAGGTTCGGTACGTTGTAGTAATTCATGGCCATGCCTTCGGATACACGCCAAAGCTGATCGCGATTGTCATACTGGTCCACGTGTAATATCTGCCAGGAATCCTCATCGAAATAAAAGGTCCGGCGTTTATAGATGTGGCGGGCATCGGCTTTGAGTTTCGCCTCCACAACCCAGACGCGATGCAATTCATAACGCGGATAGTCCTGGTTAATATGTAATGGCTTGATGATCTCATCGTAGCCTAATGACGGGCTGGAGATCCGGTAGTTGTTATAGGGCACATAGATCTCTTTTTTACCGACCAGTTCCCATTCGTAACGCTCCGGGCTCCCGTTAAACATATCGAACTGATCATTGGTGCGCATGCCGTCACTGGCGGTACCGGGATTGTCAAAGGCGACATTCGGTGCGCGACGAACGCGGCGCTGACCCGGGTTATAAAGCCAGGCCTTGCGGTTTTCGATTTTCTGATCCAGCGTTTCATGTACCAGCAGGATGCCGCCGGCAAGCCTTGCAGGTGCGGTCACCTCCTGTTTGAACAGGGCAATGGTGTTGTTCAGATCGGCCTCGGCCTTACCGCGGCGATTGTACTGAAAGGCGATCTCTTCGCTGATTTGCACCAGGGTATAATCACCGCTGCGCGTGGGCGCCACCTGGGCGTACTTGCGGCTGACGTTTTCTCCCCGGTACCGCAGCAGATGGTTCCAGATCACTTCCTGGCCATTGGCGGGTATTGGAAACGGGATGCCAATCGCCGACCCGGTCACGCCATTGCCGCCCTCGGTCAAGCGGGCCTTGGCCGCGGCCTCACGCGTCGCATCATAGATATGTTGCGGAGCGGCAGCGCTTCGATGCGTCGCAAAGACGTTCATCTTGTAGGTATCCGGATAGGTTTTCAGCAGGGCCTTGTGGCCATCTGACAGTTTCGCGGCATACTGATCCATGTTCGATGCATTAATGGTGAACAGGACTTGATCACCCGCATAGGGATCGGAAAAATGGCCGCCCTTGCTGTAACCGGCCGGAGGACTGGTGATGCCGCCATCCCAGGCGGGAATGGTGCCATCGGCGTTACCGGCCTTTTCCCCGCCCAGCGGGGTTAAATCTTTTCCCAGGCGGGCAACCTGGTCAGCCGTGATCTCGGCCCGGGATATTCCCACTGTCAACACACAAAGGATGCAGAGAATACCTGTTCTGGATCGTTTTATTAGACTCATGATTATCAGCTTTTGATTAGAAGGAGTATGCCATGCTGAAAGCGAAGAAATCCCTGTCATTCAGCAGATTGTGTTTTTCAGCACCGAAGAAGTTGGTATAACTGAAGTCGGCGACCCATTCGTTCTGGTAGCTTGCCGTGAGGCCAATCGTGATGGTTTTTGTATCTTCACGAAATCCAGAAAGGCCGACAGGGGCAATACCGTCGATATCATGTCGCCACGCAAATCGTGGTGACAGGTTTACCGGGCCGGCTGCATTGAGGTAATCAATACGCCCACGAATCTGGTAACCAAAAGATGTCGCATCGGCGAAGTTATCCGCGTTTTCTGTTACAGGTTGCAGTCCCGTTGCAGTCAATGCAGCGTTGCCACCGGTAAATGTACCCGGTGCCTCCAGCCGCAGAACGTTCTTCGACGGCATGTCATGCACGTGCGTCACGGCAAACTCGCCGATCAATGCGGCCTGGTCGGCTTTCAGCATCGGGCCGAATATCTTTGTCGCCGTGAACTGCAACTGGCTGACGTCCCTTTCGATAAAACCCGGGACAACCGTTTCCGTTCCAAACGCGCCAAGCTGGCTGGGCGGTACGAAACCCAGCACCGGTGCGAGTGGCGTGATCGCGCCGGCCAGAATTTCCGCGTCATCCACCTGCAGTGGCATATCATTGCGAAACGAATATTCACCTTGCAAAGCGATACCGGTCTGGCCGATCTCCGTATTGAAGCTGAATCCGAACAGGGAAATATCCTCCCTGTATTCGATAAAATAATTGGCCGTGTCGCCGTAGGCGTCTATCGCAGACAGTCCGGCGAGACTTGGTATATCCCCTGCAGCAAATCCCAGTACACCAATCAGAACTGCTGCATTACCGGCCGTGGCCGCAGCTGCGGCTCCGCCTGCACCCACACCGGCTGCAGTACCGGTCGTGGCGTTAATGACCGGTGTCCTGCTGTGGTAATTGATGTAATAGAATCCGAACTCGGTGTCGTTCAATGCCGGGGCAAAAATCCGCAGGGCCGCGCCGTACTGGCCACCTTCATCAGGCCTGATATCAGGTCCCCGGAATACCGCCGCGAAATCAGGGTCGAATGCAAGCGTTGCAAAGTTCAGTGAACCCCGGTCTGAAATAGCCCCGGAACCCAGTTGAACCCGGTTCCCGCCATCTGCAGCAAAATCATTGGTACTGAAGTAGGACCCGACGGGCTCAAGCTCGGTGTTCTCGTAGTCGTATTGATAGAATGCCTCAAGGGAAATATTGTTCGTGATACCAAGACTGGCGAAGACCGCGCCAATGGGCCGCAGGGCCTCCTTCAGTTCAGATCCCGGTACGCGCAGTTTGCTGACGTCGAAGGGATTGATGACATTGATACTGTTCTGGATGAAGGTGCTTTCCCCCCAGCTGATGACCTGCTCACCGACCCGGATCTCGGCCGGCATCTTGCCGACACTGAAATTCATCCAGGCATAGGCATCCAGCAGGTTGACGTTATCAGCCACCAGCCGTTCAGCCTTGTCCGTCAGACCGGAATCCCGATCAAGAGAACCCTTATAGACGAAATCCTTGAAGCCTGCGAAACGCACAAAGGCGCCCATGTTCCGGTAGTTCAGGTCCAGTTCGGAGGTAAATTTCAGAACACGGCTGACGGAACCGTCCTGGAAGTTGGTGTTGCCGTCGTCAAAATTGGCTGAACGGGCATTGCCGACTCTACCCCCTGCCACAGGAAATCCGATGGCACCGGTCGGGCCGATTGATCCGGCATTGGATATGGCGACGATATCACTGTCGATACTGGATTCACGTGTCAGCAAACCCATGGATACGGTCGTATCGAAACTGCCGTTGATTTCGCCACGTTCGAATTCAACGGCAATAGATGGCTGGGAAATAAAAATGGAAACGGCGCTGATGATCGCAGGGATAGATGCAGTAAATCTGCCTTGCCTGAGAGATGACTTCATAGTTCCCCCGATATTGAAGCCGGCACGGCTGTATCATTCAATACCACAGCGTCGTACGGCTTGTATTGATCTTTTATAATTGGTTTCACCCGTTTGGGTGACGCAGTTGCAAGAATAATCCAATGTGGGAAACAGTGCAAAACACTATAAAGCACATATCAGATAGTGCATTGCACAATGAGACCGGGTTGATCAGGAGACAACCGGAGGAGCGGTGATCAGACGTTTTCCTGCGAGGCCTTTTCCGTGGTCGCGGACAGTCGATATATCAGGGTCCGCAGGAACACCTTGAGGAAACGGACCTGGCAATTCAGGGACACCTGCGAAATCACGGTGGAATTGATCTTGATCAACGATGTGCGCTCATCGGCGTAGATGGAGGCTGTGCGCTTGGTCTTGGCGAGATAGCCCATTTCCCCGAAACAGTCCCCCTGCCTCAGCACGCGAATGGTCCTGTCGTTTTTCCTGACCGCAACACAACCGGAAACAATGATATAGAAGCAATCGTCGAGTTCTCCCTCGACGATGATGTTGTCACCAGCATCATAATCCTGCCAGGTGCTGGCGCGAATGATCTCCCAGATCTCGGCATCCGGGAATCCCTGGAAAAACCCGAGTTCCTTGATCAAGGTAAAGCGTTCTTCTTCGTTGATATCCTCCTCCGGCCCCTCCAGAGCATCGAAACCCCGGCTGAGTTCAGAGGCGATTTCCAGCCCCATCTGGTATCGCTGGGCGACATCCTTGCTGAGTGCCTTGGTAACGATATCCTCCAGCAATTGCGGGATCTCCGGGCGGTAATTCCGGATCGGTGCCGGCTCCTCGTTCAGTATCTTGTTGACCAGCCGCGAAAAGTTATCGGCAGTGAACGGGTGCTTGCCGGTCAGCAATTCGTACATGACGACCCCCAGCGAAAACAGGTCTGTCTGGTTGCCGACGAATTCCTCGCGCAACTGTTCCGGTGACATATAGCGCGGCGAACCCATCATGCCCATGACCTGGGTTTCGGTAGAATCCTGCTTCTTGATATGTGCAATACTGAAATCCCCGATCTTCACGTCCTGATCAGTGGTAACGAGGATATTGGAGGGTTTGATGTCGCGGTGCACGACACCCTGGCGATGTGCATAGTCCAGGGCCTTGGCGCACTTGAATATAACCTCGACCACCTTGTCGATGGGCAGCAGGTTTTCCGGACGGGTATAGTTTTTCAGTGTCTCGCCACCATCGATAAATTCCATGATGATATAGCAGTGTTCACCGTCCACGCCGGCATCGAAGATATTGATAATGTTCGGGTGGGTCAGCATGCCCGCCGTGTGCGCCTCGTTAAAAAACATCTTGCGGTAACGTTCGCCGGACTCCGGGTCATTGAGGGAGTCCGCCAGTGCGACCTTGATGGCGATGGGGCGATCGATGTAGGGATCGTGGCCGAGATAGACAATACCCATGCTGCCACGGTCAATCTCACTGACAACTTCGTACTTGCCGAGGTTTTCCGGCTTGATATCAGACATAACCTTCTGAATTTAAACAGTAATAAAATTATATTTCCGGTCTCGCCGCGGTTACGCCGCATCATCAATCCAGGCGCCGGGATATGGACTATTCGTTTGAATGGTACTTTAACAAACCTTGTATTAATAGTTGAATTTTCTATGCTTGCAGTACGGGAATATGAATCTGTGGCTGCCCGGGATGTTATGGAAAACCGTTTCAGATGGCCGCTTTTATTGACCCGATACAGGCGCCTTTGAGACTATCCCGTACCGGGACACCAATATAATATCTATAACAGAAGTGACAATTGAGGGGGAAGACAGACCATGACTATTACTGTACAGCAACTTCTGAACAGCAAGGACGACAGCAATATCTATTCGGTCACCCCGGACATGATGGTTTACGATGCCATTAAATTAATGAACGAAGTCAAGGTGGGCGCCCTGCTGGTGCTCGAAAATGACCGCCTGGCGGGGATCATTTCCGAGCGCGACTATACCCGCAAGGTGATCCTGCAAAGCAAGTCATCCCAGTCTACACCGGTCAGGGACATCATGACCCAGAAAGTGCTGTACGTGACACCGGAGCAATCCATGGATGAATGCCTGGTGATCATGTCAAAGAATCATATACGGCATCTCCCGGTGCTGGTCGGCGACCAGCCGGTGGGTGTTTTGTCGGTTATGGACGTCGTGCAAAATATCATCTCCGAGAAAGAACATATTATTGAACAACTGGAGAACTATATCTCCGGGGTCGCCTGAGCGATGCGGGCAGTAGCCGCGCTGCTACTCATTGCTGTCGCTGTTGTGGCCGGATACTTCCTGCTTTACCACCCGCAGCCTGAATCCACAGACACCGCCGTCGGCGGGGATACCATCGGAAAAGTACCCGCCGGGGCGGGCGATGTTGAAAGTAGAGCCGGAACAGCCATCGACGAGGCTCTGAAGCAGGAGGCAGAAACCTACATTCGCGAGATCTCGCAGGCAGAATCCGATCCTGTGGACGTCATAGCCGCCGACGATTTCATCACGGGCGATCAGATCATTTCCCTCGGCGGCAAGCGGGCCTCAGAGCAGGTCAAACCGGCTGATTTGCTGGCGCTGAACGGGGTCAGCGACGATTCCCCGATCACGGTCATCACCGAACAGGAACAGGTCGAAAACGTCAACGTCGCGAAGATACTCGAGGATGCCGGCGGCCGCCTGGACAGCAGGATCCGGATTCTTGAGGATGGCGAGATACGCGAGGCCACGGTGGAAGACGTTATCGCAGGTCATGACCGTGACGAAGTCATCCCGGTCATCAAGAAGGTCGAAACCTACGAGATCAGAACCCCGGCCGAGATACTTGCCGATCCCGCCGTCGATAAAAACCGTGAATTGAAAATCATCCGCGAACCCTACAAGCTGGAGACGACCACCGTCGGCGAGTTGCTCATGGAGACGGATCAACAGCCGGGCAAAAACGTTTATTACGTGAGAAACGTCACCGAGGACGATGTCCAGGGTATCTGGGGGATAGTCCATAACGGCCTCATTGACAACTTTGCCACTGGCATCGCCTTGCGCCGCGGCGAAACGATCAGAAAATACCGGATAGACATCCCGCGAGATGCGGACGAGATGCGCGGTGATTCTACCAGCTCCTACCTGGGGCGTTTGATCCAGCAAAAGACCTCTGAATCATTCGTGTATAACTTCAGGCAGGGCAAGATGGGCCGAAACCCGGACCTCATCTACCCGGGACAGGAGATCATCATTATCAAGTTCAGTACAGATGAACTTATCAATATCTATCGGCATTTCGTCGTTAACAGCTGATCCCCGGCTGCCTTTTCCCGATTATTTTTTCCACTGTTAAAGTATATGATGTCAGGGAAAGATTCCGGCAGTAATAATTTCCGTAAGTCGATTTAACAGGCAAACACATGACCCAGTCCCCGGACACGCCCCCACTGACCGCGAGCAAGGCCTGGCAGCAACTGGCCCGTCACGCCGAAGGGCACCGCGACATCGACCTGAACGGACTGTTCAGGCAGGACCCGGATCGCGCTGGCCGGTATACCCTTGAAACGGATCGGCTGTCGATCGATTTTTCCAGGCAAAAAGTCACGCCGGAGACTCTCACGTTGTTGTATCAACTGGCGGAACAACAGCGGGTCGGCCAATGCATTCATGAACTGCTGTCGGGAGTAAAGATCAATACGACGGAAGACCGCGCTGCCCTGCATACCGCACTCAGATCAGACAACGGATCACTGATAGTAGATAACATCAATGTCATGGACGGGGTGCGTGCTGGATTATCAAGGATGGCGGAGATCGTTACCGCGCTCCATGAAGGCCGGTTGCGCGGCTGGACCGGGAAAAAATTCAGGACCGTGATCAATATCGGTATCGGTGGTTCCGACCTGGGACCAAGACTGGCGGCCATGGCCCTGCATTCGTATTGCCGAGACGACATTGACGTGCATTTTGTCGCGAATATCGATTACCAGGATTTACATGCCAGTCTTGGCAGCGCTGATCCGGAAACAACGCTGTTTATTGTCGCCTCGAAGTCCTTTACCACCCTGGAAACGCTGACCAATGCCCGATCCGCACGCCAGTGGCTGGCAGAACATCAATGTATGGAGCCGGCGCGACATTTTATCGCCGTCACCACCAACCAGGCAGCTGCGCTGGAATTCGGGGTTGATCCCGGCAATATACTGGAATTCAGCGACTGGGTCGGCGGGCGCTATTCCCTCTGGTCGACCATTGGCCTGCCGGTCGCCATCGCGATCGGCATGGACAAATTTGACGAATTACTGCATGGCGCACGGACCATGGATGAACACATCGCGACCGCACCGCTGCAGGAGAACATCCCTGCAACACTGGCCCTGATCGATGTGTGGAACGCCAATTTTCTCGGTGCCGAAACGCTGGCGGTGATCCCCTATGATCATGCCCTGTCACTGCTGCCCGATTATTTGTCCCAGTTGCTGATGGAGAGTAACGGTAAAAACGTGACCCGGCAGGGGCAGCCGGTGGATTATGACACTGGGCTCATTGTCTGGGGTGCCGCCGGCACCAACGGGCAACACGCATTCTTTCAACTCCTGCACCAGGGCACCCGGAATATTCCGGTCGAGTTTCTGGTCGCCGTCAACCCGAATGTCGATAACGCCGATCATCACGAAAAACTCGTGGCCAACTGCATCGCTCAGGGTGAGGCGCTGATGACCGGCAAGCCGGACAACAGCGCCGAACCGCATCGCAATTTTCCCGGCAACCGGCAGAGCACAACCATCATGTTTGACCGACTGACACCGGCGGTCCTGGGCGAGTTACTGGCCCTGTATGAACACCGCACCTTCGTGCAGGCATGCATCTGGGACATCAACGCTTTCGATCAGTGGGGCGTGGAACTTGGCAAGGTCCTGGCCGGGACCATCATGCAGGAATTCGAATCCGGCCGCGCCAGCGGCGACCATGACGCGGCGACGTATCGCTTGATCGAGAGATATCTAAAATACCGGAACTGAATCAGTTGTCGTGGGCCAGCATGGCGGTGGTCATGGACAAGCGCTTGACCAGGGTGTGCATGAAGACCTTGCTGAAATGCAACTGGCAATCGACCGACACCTGGTCGATCAGGGTGGCATTGATCTTCATCAGGGAGACATAATCCCTGGCCATGATAGTCGCCGTCCGCTCCGCCTTGCTGAGGTAGGCCATTTCCCCGAAACAGTCGCCCTTGTGGAGGGTCCCGACTACCTTGTCCCCTTTCAGGACATCGACCGACCCGCCGGAAATAATATAGAAGGAATCATCGATGTCCCCCTCGACGATGATCTCGTCACCCGGACTGAATTCCTGCCAGATGCAGGCCCGGATGATTTCCCAGATTTCCGAATCCGGAAAATTACTGAAGAATTCCAGTTGCTGGATGGCATTGAATTTCTCCTGCACGCCGATGTCCTGCGCCGGCTTTTCCAGATAGTCGAAGGCCAGGCTCAGATCGGCGGCCATATTCAAACCCATCTTGTAGCGTTTCTCCGGGTTCTTCTGCAAGGCATGATGCACGATCTTTTCCAGGATATCGGGGATATCCGGCCGGTGCGTTTTCAACGGTGGATGCTTTTCATTGATGATCTTGTGGATCAGCCTGGAGAAACTGTCCGCCAGGAACGGGTGCTTGCCCGTCAGCAGCTCGTACATGACGATGCCGAGCGAGAACAGATCGGTCTGGTTGGTAATATTATCTTCCTGGACCTGTTCCGGCGACATATAACGCGGAGAACCAACGAAACCCATCGGCATGGTATTGGTCGTGTCCGATGACATCAGGTGGGCAATACTGAAATCGCCAATCTTCACATCCTTGTCACCGGTGACGAGGATATTCGTGGGTTTGATGTCACGGTGTATGACACCCTGCCGGTGCGCGTAGTCCAGGGCCTTGGCGCACTTGAAAATGATCTCGATGACCTGTTCTACCGGCAACAGGCTTTCACTGGTGCAGTACCGCTTGAGGGTTTCCCCGCCCTCGACCAG
>JBFGPT010000032.1:0-9175 GCA_041564575.1 Gammaproteobacteria bacterium
ATTTACTCAATTGAGTGATTCATCCCTCATGTCCTGAGGATAAGATCAGGATAACATTCCACAACTGAAAGGAGTCAGTCATGCTTATCATCTCGCGCCGTATCGGTGAATCCGCCATTATCGATGGCGATATCGAAGTGAAGGTCATGGGTATAAACGGCAATCAGGTATAGATCGGGATTGATGCGCCGCTTGAGGTGGAAATTATTAGGGAGGAATTGATATCAGAAGAATTCACAGAATAGTAATGTCCACTTATAGGCCAAAAGCGGAAGTAGAAAATAAAAAACCGCCCATAAAGAGCGGTTTTTTAGCTGTCGAATTGTTCTCTTAATTATTTTCTAATAGCAGTAAAAGTTAGTGGCGCACCATCCCTTAAGCCAACTCCTGTGATAGAAAACTTGTTTCTAAGCAGTTTCCCAAGAACTATTTCATATATAGCACTATCAGTTACAATCTGTCCTGTTAAATCGCAGCTATTTTTATCTAAATCGAGAGAAATCTCAGTAATTGCTACTTCTTCCTCAGCATCATTGCTAATACAGGAATTTTCCTCCGGCTGTCCTGCCAGTTCCAGCTTGTTATTTAATTTAACTTTGCAGGCAGTCCAGCCCGTATCGGTAGATATAAAATAATCCCATATGCCACTTACAAGCTTTGGATTACATCCTTTTTTTGCAGCAAAAGCTGGTGAGCTTGAGAAAATAAACAAAGCCAGTATCAAAATTTTTCTCATAATCTACTTCTCCTATTTGAAAACTTTTTTAGATTTTTCGGGCAAAAGTATATAACTAATAAAGTGAGCTTTACTGTGAATTTATTCACACTATCGCCTTCTGTCTTAACGGTAAAGAAGACCGCTGTGGGTCGATAGGAGACGTTTGTTATTGTGCATCGATTTACTCCCCTCTGACCTTCTCCCAACTTCCTATTTCTATTTTCCTATTCCCAACTCCCAAGCTTCCTGTTTCCTACTTCCTGTTTCCTACTTCCTGTTTCCTACTTCCTGTTTCCTACTTCCTGTCTTCCAATGTTCGTTTTTTTTCTTCCCGCCTACCAATCAATGTAGGGTGGCAATTCAATCTTTTTGACCATTGCATGACCTTTTGCACTCTGCTCGGTGGTAATCTGGAAATATTGCTTCAGAAACAACTCGACGGGATTAATAGGTGTGTTGGACTTGCTCTAACGCGAAGAAAACGAATCAGATATTTTACTTAATTAATCTAATCCCTACCGGCTCTGTTTTTTTAATGATGAAGGTCAGATTCTTGCCGACACGTCCAGGAGCTACATAGTTTCTACTAAACTGGCGTCAGAAACAATTGATAACCGAATCAATGTTCGCAGCCCACAACAGCAATCTCATCTAGCAACGCATCCATATCCAGCGGTTGTTCGGTATCGATGCTGATGCAGTATTGCTGCTCGTCCTCGCCCGGTGACTCAAATTTACGCAACTGGCTTTCCAGGACATCAACGTCCGCCTCTGAGGCATCCCGTCCAATGTCGCTACGGTCACTGACACGCCGGCGCAAACAATCCTCGCTGGCATAACAATGCAGGATAAGCGGGGTGACACGGCAAGCGCGGGCGAGATCGATAAACTTTGCGCGAAAGGATGTTTGCAGAAAGGTGGCATCGACAATCACCGGGAACCCGGCCTCGACAAGTCCGCGGGCCAGGTCCGCCAGCCGCGCGTAGGTGCGGCGGGTCCATTCCGGGGAATAGAGGCCACCGCCGGATGACGAGCCGGAGGCCTGCTCCGCTTTCAGTCCGGCCAGGCGCTTGCGTTCCACGTCGGAGCGTATGCGAATGGCGCCGTAGCCTTGAAACAGCGCCTGGCTGACCGAGGTCTTGCCGCTACCCGAAACACCGCAGGTCATGAACAGTTTGAAGCCGGGATGCGTCGTGAATGTGGACGCGAGTTCCACGTAACGCCGGTAGCCGTCACGAGTTGCGTCGTCCCGCGATGCTTCCTGGTCGAGGCGGATGCACTCTACCTTGGCCCGTACAAGCGCCCGGTAAACCAGGTAAAAAGGCAACACGGCGCATCCCGCGTAATCGCCGCTGCTTTCCAGGTAGCGGTTCAACAGCCGCCAGGCCCGTTCCGGACAGGCATGTTCATGCAGGTCCATGATCAGGAAGGCGAGATCATTTAATACATCAATCCAGCGCAGTTCCTCCGAGAACTCGATGCAGTCAAAGATCACCGGCTGCTGATCAATGAGAACGATGTTGCCGAGATGCATGTCGCCGTGGCACTCGCGGACATACCCGTCCAGCTTGCGCCGGTTGAATACCCCTTCCAGTTTTTCAAACTCCGACAGTGACCAGTGTTCCAGTTCCGAAAGGCGCGCCAGGGTATCAGGATCATCGGTGATACGAGATCTGATCTGGGCGAAATTTTCTTTTACCGGATTAAGGACATGTACCGACGACCCGGCATCGCTGGTTGTATCGGCTGTCGTGGCCAAGGCATGAAATCCGGCAACTTCAACTGCCAGCTTGTCGATGAGTGACTCCGTCAGGCGATCTCGCTCCGCCAACTTGTCCAGTTCGGACTCGCGATCAAACTGCTGCATCTTCAACGCGTACTCGAGCACCGGGCCGTCACCATTGATCCGGGGTGCGGATTCATCACCGGTGATCGCGACCACATCGAGGTAAATCCCGGGGGCATGCCGACGATTCAATCGCAGGGCCTCTTCACAACAGTGCTTGCGTTTTGCCAACGTACTGAAATCGAGAAAGCCGAGATCCACGGGTTTCAGGATCTTGTAGGCATGGTCGCCGGTCAGCAGGATCCACGAGATGTGCGTTTGCGCAATCTCGACCGTTTCTACCGGTTCCGCAAAGGGGCGCTGATCGCACAATGCTTGCAGTAATGCGGGCAAATCCTGATCGTGTGTGGCTTCGTTCATGGCAGGTTCATGATGATATCAATTCAGACAACTGTCAGGGAAAATGATCGTCAGGCCATTTCATCTATACTAATGGTAATCAGGCAGGGACATTATCCGCTGGGGTAATGGCTTAACACATCCTCCCCCGGTGGGATGCTGCCGAATAAACCGGGCGCTTGAATATATTAATGCCTTACTTCGGTACAGAATCCCTTCTTGGTAAACAGCTCCGCATGTTACCGCCCAAAACAGTCCATTTTGCATATCATGACAAAGCGTTCATCGGCCTGAATTCCCCTTGTTAACCGGGTCATGCCGGCTGGCGAGAATGCCGAGGAACAGCATGACGACAATGAACCAGGCCTCGGGATGACGTTGGCCCCAGGCATAGGCAAGGCTGGCATACAATATCAAGCCGGTTGAAAGGCAGAATACCAGCGGCAACCAGGGATAGAACGGCACCCGGTAATGCTCCCCCGCCGCCCCGGCTCTACGGCGGAAAATAAACAGCGCAATCCCGGTCATGAGAAAGAAAAACCAGTGCAGTGGCGCACTGAATACCACCAGGCGGGCAAAGGCGTCATCATCGCTACCGATAAAAATGATCAGGCCCAGCGTGATAACGGCCTGCAGGGTCAGGGACCGGACCGGCGAATCGAGTTTGCGGTTCCAGTGTCCGAGCCAGGAATACATTTGATGTTCCTGGCCCATCGCGTAATAGACGCGGGCATTGGTGAAAATCATGCCGTTGATGTTGCCCAGGCAGGTGATACAGATGAGCAGGCTGATGATCCAGGCGCCCGTATCGCCAAAACTCAGGCGCACGACATCACTGGCCACGGAGTCACTATCGATCACGCCTTGCAGACCAAGCACGTGCAGGAAGGTGAAATTCACAATCACATAGATCAGGGTCACAAGCGTGATGCCCACAACCAGCGAGCGGAGTATGTTACGCCGCGGATCGATCACCTCGCCGGCAACATAGGCGATATTGCTCCAGCCACCGTAGGTAAACAGCACCAGTATCATGGCCAGGTAAATATCCGCCTGCACCGGCCGGTCTACGGCTTGCGGCGATGCCGCGGCCGGCGCAAGGGAAAACAGGCCGATGGCGATGATCATCAAGAGCCCCAGCACCTTGGCCAGGGTCAACACATTCTGGGTCCACTTGCCGGTCTGTACCCCGCTGATGTTGACCAGGGTCAGCAGGATGATGGCGGCAATGGACCAGACGGTAAATTCATGACCATTCAGATCGAGCGGCAAGGCCTGTTGCGCGTAGCGCGCGAAGATAAATGCGATTGCACCGATATTGGCCGGGCGGATCATCCAGAAACCGGCCCAGGCGAACATAAATCCCATCGGTTTGCCGTAGGCGCGGCCCAGGTAAATATAGTCACCGCCTTCCTGCGGGTAGCGGGTGGCCAGTTCCGTGTAGCAGAGTGCCCCGACCAGAGAAATGAAGCCACCGGCCAGCCACAGACCGATCAACCACAGCGGCTGTGAGAACGATGCGGCGATCAGCGGCGTGGTTTCATATATGCCGGCGCCGATAACGATGCCGACGATGATCGACGTGGCGTCAAGTAAATTGAGTTGCTGTGCGGGTTGGCCTTTGATTTGGGGCAGTCAGCCTGATGCTGTGGTGTGTTTCATTCGGTTGCGGAAATATACCGCAGGCCGGAGTTGAATCATACCGTGGATCAGGGCCGCGCCAGCGGCTAAGCTAATTACATTAACGCGATGTTTTCACGAGGTTATCAACCATGCCCGGGCAAACCCTGCAACCCGGTGAAACCGGGGTATTACAAAACCTGAACCGGGACGCACTGAATGGCCTGATTGCCGTGGTCACCGGGGGACTCAGGCGGCGCATGCTGTACAGTCTGTCCAATCCCGCCGATTCCGAGATCGCCCTCGCCTACAAGGTGCATGTCCCCGGTCACCCGCGCGCGCACGCGCGTATCGAATGGTGCGTCAAGGCGCACCAGATCCGGCGCATCGATGATCCGGACAAGGCAGACACGTCAGCCCGGGGCGCCACTGAAGCGGACACCGCCTGAACCGCGCTGCGCGTTCGGCCCGAAGCCTGTGTTACCCTGTGCCTGGCCGCCGGACTCCGCTTGCCGGCGACACAGGACTTAACGCATCGGACGATCTCAGACTGACAAGATGTTTTCCGACATTCTCAGGGACCCGCACAAGCGTATCACGGTGCTGACCGGCGCCGGCATCTCCGCCGAGAGTGGTATCCCGACATTTCGCGGTCCGGAAGGCTACTGGACGGTGGGCTCGCGGGAATACTACCCGGAAGAGATGGCGACCCATGCCATGTTCGAACAGCATCCCGAGGAAGTCTGGAAATGGTACCTGTACCGGCTCAGCGTCTGCCGCGGCGCCCGCCCGAACCCGGGACACGAGGCCCTGGTGCGGATGGAAGCATCCTTGCAGGACCGGTTCACTTTAATCACGCAGAACGTTGATAACCTGCATCTGCGCGCCGGCAGTTCACCAGAGCGTACCTACCAGATCCACGGCAACGTGTTTTTCATGCGCTGTCTCAAGGAATGCCGGGAAAAACTCTATCCCCTGCCGGTTGAACTGCTGCCCCGCGAAAAGAACCAGGCCCTGTCGGACGCGGATCGGCACCTGCTGTCCTGCCTGGATTGCGGCGGCATGGCGCGGCCGCACGTACTGTGGTTCGACGAGAGTTATAACGAACATTATTTCAAAATGGACAGCGCGATGGCTGTGGCCGGCGACACGGACCTCCTGATCATCGTCGGCACCTCCGGCGCCACCACCCTGCCGAACCTGATCGTCAACACGGTGTTTCACCAGCGCGGTACGATAATCGATATCAATATCGAACCGGACCCATTCACCGAACTGGCCGTGGCCAGTCCCGGCGGTGAGTTCCTGCAAATGACGGGTTCGCAGGGACTGCAAAAAGTGCTGGCGTCGCTTGTATGAGCAGAATTACTGACTGGTGCCGGAGCTGCGGATATCCGCCTCGCTGCCGGCTTCGCGCACGGTCACGGGTTTGCGCGTCAGCACCGCTTCGTGGATCGCCGCACCGATGCGGGAATGGTCCCAGGCCGAATTCACGCGCAGCACGTTTGACATGAGAGTGACGAGGTAACGTTTCTGGCTGGCCGGATCACCGGCCGGCGATTCGACGATCACCACCGAGTTCATGTAGTTCCGGACATTGCCCATGTACTTGCCGCAGGCAAAGCCTTCTTCCTGCTGGCATTTGTACAGCGAGCCGCTCTTGAAATATACGGCCGACGGGTTGAGTTCAGGTGCGTAGGTATATCGGTAACGCCTGCGGGTAAAGTACAGGTAGCGTTTCATCTCCAGGCTGGAGAAGGCATCGACCAGCCGACCCTGTTCCATGCGCAACATCAGTTTCGCCAGCTCGCGTGGCGAGGCGTAGGAACTGGTGCCGGGCACCCTGTTTTTCGCCGGACCGGTCCACAATGATCCCTGTCTCAACGCACCATGATCGATGCCCGCAGCAGTCAAAGGCTCGGTGATCAGCGCCAGGGCGATGGCGGACAGTTCAGTCTTAGGTGTGCTGGCGAACCAGGCCTCGGATTCTTCCCAACTGACGGGATAGCGTTCGCCAAAGTGCCGGATAAGCATCGCCTCGCGCCAGACCACGGTCCCGGCGCCGTTGGCGGAAGCCGAGACCGCGTGATCCAGCCACTCCGATAATTTGAATACGTCCTGGGGTACGGGCACCGCGTGTGTAGTCACGCCGGTCTCCCGGTTATAACGCGGCACACGGTGATGACCCACGCCCACCCACTCGCCGGCCTTGACCTGTGTCTCTCTCAAGACCCGCAGACGGTCCTGCGGGTCCGGCCAGACGCCGGCCAGCGCATGGAACAGGCCGATCATGGTCAACACCTTGCCGACGCTGCCGGGGTTTTGCAGCTTGTCTTCGCGAACGCCGGCCCAGGCCAGCGCGTCAGGATCGGTGTAATCGATCACGACTACCGTATAGCTGGGATCGCGATTGTTAAAAATCGACTCCAGTGCCTGTTGCAGCAAGGGATCCTTGCCGGCGGCATACGGGTCCTGTTGCGATCCGCGTTCCAGCAGATGCAACCTGATGTCCTCCAGTTTCAACAAGGCGCCCGCGGGCAATGGGACCGGGACACCCTGCAGCCCGGGTTGAAACACCAGCAGGCGCTGGATGCCGGTGCGCGGTTCCCCGTCCAATGGATAGGACAGTGCCTGCAGTGCAAGGAGCAAGCCCTGCACGGCCAATACAATGTGCAATATTCCTTTCATCTGTCTCAACCGATTGTCACAGACCCGAAATGCTTTCATCGAGAGAAACAAATTCTTTTGTTTGCCCCCGCTCACCAAGTATACGCCGAGCCATGCGGTCGGCACGCGTCTGCCCTTTCTCGACCAGCGGGCGGATTTGAAACAGCGTCAGCTGTCCATCGATAAATCCATACTCGATATCCCAGGGCATGGGCTTGCCGTCGTCATCCATGACCGTGGCATAACGCGCCGCGACCTCGGCGGCCAGTTGCCGCAATTGCATTTTCTCGGCGGCAGTCAACACCGGTCCGTGATTGGCCGCCTGCCAGCGGATGCCTCCCCGCGGATCGATGACACGCTTGTAGGGAGACTTGGCGCTGGACAGCAGGCGTTCGCGTGCGTCCGGCAACAGCACCAGGGTTTCGGCCGATTCACCGCCCACCGCGCCGCCGACACCCCAGGCCGTGGCCACCGTCAGGCCCTCCGTGCGCGACCACAGATCCGTGGTCACCATGACCCCGGACTTGTCGGAGTTGACGCTTTTCATAAGCAGCACCGAGGCATAGACCTCCTCGGGTTGTTCAAGCAGACGCGAACGCCAGGCCAGCGCACGCTCGCTCAATACCGAGGCCCAGACGCGGGGAATGGCCGCCATTTGCTGATCGAAACCGACCACGTTGGCCACGGTCTCGGAAAGACCGGCGCCTGTGAATCCCGGAAGATCCTCGACGTTGGTATCGGAACGTATGAATATGCCGTAACTGCCCGCCTCGCCGAACTGTTCGCGCATCAGAACCGCGAGTTGCTTGCGCAGTTCTTCCGAAACCTGGAGCCGGCTGATCTCTTCCCGCAACCGCGCCAGTTCAGCGGCGAGTTCCGCATCGCCGAGTGCGCGGTCCTGATGCCGGCGATAGACGCTGACCAGCCGCTTGCGGATGGAATGCTCACCCTGGTCGATGTGTTGCAGAAAGATGCCGAACGGCAGCGCGATGGCCGGTGCCACCTTGCCCGGAAAGGACTTGTTTAACTCGCCAAGGTTGGCGGCCTTGGGCCCGACCACCTTGCCCGACAGTGCCTTGCCCAGTTCCGGCAGGATGATCGGTTCCCGCACGTCCAGCCGCGGCGGGGGCACTTTCAACTTGTGTTCATCTGGCGAGTCCGTGGCAGCCCCCGGCATCCTGTCCACCGTGTCAATGAGGATGGAGCCGTTGGACGCCACCAGCAGAAAAATCTCCTTGCCTTGATATTCGTGCAGTCGTTCGGTCAGGCCCTGGGCGATCGCGACATTCGGGATGCCGAAATTCCTGGCCAGCAATTGCACGTGCGACAACAAATTGCCTTCACCCCGGGTCAGTATGCCCGCCACCGGGCTGAGTTCCGCCACGGTTTGCGGAACCACGACAATATCGCTCCTGCTGATGCTGGCGCCGGAATGCAGTTCATCTTCACTGACGATCTTCAGGCGTCCCCGCGCAAGCCCCGGGTTCAGTCCCAGCAGGCCTGACTCGGCCCGCCCGAAGAAACTGCGGGACACGCCGGAGATATTCAGGACATCGCCGGTCAGGGTGCGCAACACATCGGAAAGCAAGGCGATGGCCGAGCCGCGCAGGAGATCGTCGATAAAACGGGCGGCACGACTGTCCAGCGCCGTGTATCGCGCATACGGCTCGGCAAAGGCATACTTCACGGCGTCGTATGACCATTGCGGGACGAAGCCCGCGTAACGCACCAGTTTCTGGTAATGACTCACGCTGATGCTCGATCCCCGCTCGACGGGCGGCAATTCGTTTTGTAGCGCCTCCAGTTCATGCGCGCTAATGAACCCGGCAGCGTAGATGGCTTCCAGCAGGGAAGCGGTTATCTCCAGGTACTGCAGCCGGGTTAACGCCGAAGACGGGTTTGAAATTATATTGGTCACGGCGACGATGAATTCGGTTTCAAGCTCGGATTGCAGGTTCAGCAACAGCAGTTTCGCGTCCGGACCG
>JBFGPT010000033.1:0-9129 GCA_041564575.1 Gammaproteobacteria bacterium
AGCGAATCCTCGCGTGCGCCGACCCCGATTGAATTGCTGTGCGCCGACCCCAGCGCACCCTGCAGCTTGCCGAACGCCTTCCTGGCCGATCCGCCGCTGAACCAGGTAGTCACGGAGAGTTTCGAGGGCGGCTTGCGCGGACAATTAACCAATGGCATCCAGTACAGCATCGGCGGCTATCACAGCACCAACAAGGATGACATCATCTTTACCAGTACCGGGGGTATCGGTTCCAACGAAGGATTTTTCCGCAACGTCGGCAAGACCCGCCGGGTCGGCGCGGAGCTCGGCCTGCAGGGTCGCTGGCAACGCATTGACTGGTTCGTGAATTACGGCTTCGTGCACGCCACCTACGAAACCGCCTTCCAGGCCGCCAGCGCCAATCACCCGCTGGCCGACGCCAACGGCGAGATCGCGGTGCGCGAGGGTGACCGCATCCCCGGCATTCCCGAGCACTCGCTCAAGATCGGCGCGGAATACCCGCTCACCAACCGCCTGAGCATCGGTGGCGATTTACTCTTCAACTCGGATCAATACCTGCGCGGCGACGAGGCCAACCTGCTGGAGACCATTGACGGGTATGCCATTGTCAATGTCCGCGGCCGTTACCAAATAAACGAGACGTTCAGTATCTTCGCCCGCATCAACAACCTGTTCGACACGGAATACGAAACCTTTGGCCTTTTAGGTGAACCGGACGAGATCTTCTCCACTTTCTCGGACAACCGCTTTGTCGGACCGGGCGCGCCGATCTCGGGCTTTGTCGGTATCAAGGTAGAATTGTAGGCTTGATATCCGGAATCAGGATTTTTTTTAAAACACCCTTCACAATTTTTTAATCTGACAGTCCGTCCATAATCCTGATCTGCGCCTGAAGCTTTAAATCAATATTTAACGGGGCTGCTTCACGCGGTTTACCGCGTATATTGGTCTTGTAATTTCCGCCATGGATTCCGGCCGCAAGCCCGCCATAACACACCTTGAAAGTGCCGAACGATAATTGACTTTAGATTTATAAACAAATATACCGTGGGTGCGGGAGACTCTGAGTTATAAATAATATTTATATAATTTTTGTCCAGCTGTAATCCGGAGGAATAAAATATGAGTATGATGAGTGAATTCAAAGAGTTTGCCGTAAAGGGGAATGTAGTCGACATGGCTGTGGGTATCATTATCGGCGCCGCGTTCGGAAAAATAGTTTCTTCCTTTGTCGGTAACGTAATTATGCCTCCGATCGGACTCCTGCTTGGCGGCGTGAATTTTTCCGATCTGGCCTACACCTTGAAGGAAGCCGTTGGAGAGACGCCGGCTATTGTTATCGGTTACGGCGCTTTCATCCAGACGATTGTCGATTTCATAATTATTGCTTTCGCGATTTTTATGGCTGTTAAAGCGATAAATTCACTCAAGAAAAAAGAAGAAGAGGCCCCCAAGGCACCGCCGGAACCTGCTGCGGAGGAATTATTACTCAGGGAAATTCGTGATCTTTTGAAAGCACAGAAGTAAGCGGATAACTTCGCCGATATAAAAAAACGGGCCCATGGCCCGTTTTTTTATGATTCCGCCTCGACCTGCAGGACTACGCCGTCGGCGCCGGTGACCCGCACGTTTTTTCCGGCCTCCATGTCCTCGCCACGCACCTTCCACATGGAATCCCCGATCCTGACCTTGCCGACGCCATTAACAATAGGCTCGGACAGGGTAAAAACGCGGCCTATATATTGCTGGCTGCGGCGGTTAAGGTTGGGGGCATCGGTTACGGTGCGGTGTTTTGACATGTAGGACTTGTAGAGCACGACCGAAACCACCGAGACCACGGCAAAGATGATCACCTGGATCAGCCACGGCAGGGACGGGATGAAATACATGAGCACGCCGAGGACGATCGCCGCCACGCCCATCCACAACATATAGGCCGCCGGTATCAGCATCTCGAGAATGATCAGCACCACGGCGGCAATGAACCAGTGCCAGAATTCGATATTATCCAGAAATTCCATGGTCAGACGCGCCCGGCCGGCGGCTCCCGGTTCTCGTTTTTACCGAAGGCCTCTTTCGCCAGTTCGGTGATACCGCCGATCGCACCGATAACATTACTGGCCTCGAGCGGCATCAGGATCACCTTCTGGTTCTGCGCCGAGGCGATGTCTTTCAGGGCCTCGACATATTTGGTCGCAACGAAATAGTTAATCGCCTGTACGTCGCCGCTGGCAATGGCCGCCGAAACATCAATGGTGGCCTTGGCCTCGGCCTGGGCCAGGCGCTCACGCGCCTCGGCATCACGATACGCTGCCTCCTTGCGGCCCTCGGCCTCCAGGATGGCGGCCTGTTTCTCGCCATCGGCCTCGAGGATCGCCGCCTGCTTCAGACCTTCGGCTTCGAGGATAGCGGCGCGCTTGTCGCGTTCGGCCTTCATCTGCCGGGCCATGGAATCGACCAGGTCCTGCGGTGGTTGTATGTCTTTAATTTCAATGCGGGTGATCTTCACGCCCCAGGGACCGGTGGCTTCATCCACGACCAGTAACAATTGTGCATTTATCTTGTCGCGTTGCGAGAGCAACTCGTCGAGGTCCATGGAACCCATCACGGTACGTATGTTGGTCATGGTGAGGTTGAGGATGGCGCGGGTCAGGTTGTTGACCTCGTAGGCGGCTTTGGCGGCATCCATGACCTGGAAGAATACGACGCCGTCGACGGTAACCATGGCATTGTCGCGCGTGATGACTTCCTGTGAGGGAACATCGACCACGGTTTCCATCATGTTCATCCTGGCACCGACGCTGTGAATGAGGGGGATGATGAAGTGCAGCCCCGGACGCAGTGTCTGCGTGTATTCGCCGAAGCGCTCGACCGTGAACTCATAGCCCTGCGGGACCATCTTGACCATCATGATCACGAACACGATGGCCATGAGCAGGAAACCCAGTGCAAAAATTGTCCCCATAGACATAACCGCTACCTCCGATTGCTCCGGTTATTGTTGCACCGGATTATGGTGTTTCGCCGGGCACGCCCGCCGCCGCTTCTGTCGCTTGTGTGTCATTATCTTGCCGTGCCTTGTGTTCTTCAATCAACTTTTTCAACCAGCCGCTGATACGCTTGTTGAGGACCGTGCCGAGACCGGAGTAATTATGATCGGCCCCCTCAATCTCGACCTGCTGGTACCAGGGATTGTTGCCTTTACGCCCGGCGAGCCGCCGGTCCGCGGCCTGCTCAAGCACCTCCTTGTAATCGCGGCTGCCGTAGAGATCGAGCACGGGTATCCGGATCTTTTCGATCTCTTGTAACAGTTTCAGGGGCGGTCGCAGAAAAGGTTGCGCCAGCGGGCTGATGCCGGCGACACCGAGCACACCGGTGTTCTTGCCGGCCATGTTCGCGCAATAGTGCAACGCGGTGGCGCCGCCAAAACTGTAACCGACGATGACGACCGGCTCGATGGCCTGCTCCGCCAGGTATTTCAGCGTCGCATCGATACGGCGCCGGGCTTCGTCCAGGGTTTTACCGTAGGCCTCGATATTGTCTTCCGGGGGCAGGATCGGCAACTGGATGGCGACCGTGGTCCAGCCGCGCTGCGGCAGGCTCTTGCGTAACTGGGAAATGACCCCCGGCCAGTCCGGGTGTGCGCCGAGGCCGTGCAGCAGGATCACGGCGCCTAGGGGTGCCTCGGTCATATGGCCGGTTTGTATTACCAGGAACTCGTTGCTGCCGGATTTCAACCAGACCGGCGTACCGACCTTGATTCGTTCCTGCAGGCGTCCGGCGATGAGCTGCTCGCGGTTGTTGTCATAGGCGGCTGCCGGCCCACCCGTACCGGCCAGGACCAGAGCGGCCCCCGCGAGCATGCGTAAACCGGACTGTACTATGTGATTCAAGTCGTTATCCGCCTTATGGACAGTGAGATTATGGCACTCGGCAACATGATACGGTAAAGTTGCGCTTCTTTTCGAGGGTATTAGCTTTAAAAACTACAAGTCCCATGGATTACGTCATCGCACCATCGATCCTGTCGGCCAATATGGCGAAACTGGGCGAGGAGGCCGAGGCCGTGCTGGCCGCGGGCGCCGATTTCATCCATATCGATGTCATGGATAACCATTATGTCCCGAACCTGACCTTCGGTCCCATCGTCGTCGATGCGCTGCGCAGGCACGGCGTCGAGGCGCCGCTGGACGTGCACCTGATGATCAAACCGGTGGACGCGATCATCCCGGAATTTGCCCGGGCCGGCGCCAGCTACATCACCTTTCATCCGGAAGCCAGTGAACATGTCGACCGCACCCTGCAACTGATCATCGACCATGGCTGCAAGGCCGGCCTGGTGTTCAACCCGGCGACGCCACTGGACGTGCTGCAACATGTCATCGACAAGGTGGATATGGTCCTGCTGATGTCAGTCAACCCCGGATTCGGCGGCCAGTCCTTCATCGCCTCCAGCCTCGACAAGCTGCACCAGGCCCGCGCCATGATCGATGCCTCGGGCCGCGCCATCCGTCTGGAAATCGACGGCGGCGTCAAGATTGACAATATCGCCACGATCGCTGCGGCCGGGGCCGATACCTTCGTCGCCGGGTCGGCGATCTTCGGCAGCGATGATTACGCCGTCACCATACAGGCCATGCGCCGGCAACTTTCCGGCTGAAACAGGATTCAGCTCATGGATCTGTCGCACACAGAAATGGTACTGCTGGATGTCGACGGCACCCTGGTCGATACGGTGCCGGATCTTGCCTGGTCGGTCGATACCATGCTGCAGGAAATCGGTTTGCCGGTGCGCGGTGAGGACAAGGTCCGCGGCTGGGTCGGCAATGGCATCGAGACGCTGATCAAGCGCGCACTGACCGATGCAGATGACGGCGAACCGGAGGCGGAACTGTTTGATCAGGCCTTTCCCCTGTTCATGGATATTTATGCCGACAACGCGGCGCGGCACAGCCGTTTCTATCCCGGGGTCGAGGATGGACTCGAATACCTGAAACAGGGGGATTACCGGCTCGGCTGTGTCACCAACAAACGCGCACGCTTTACCGAGATCCTGTTGCGATCACTGGGCATCTACGATGATTTTGGCATCGTGATCTGTGGCGACACCTTGCCGAAACGCAAACCTGACCCGTTGCCCCTGTTGCATGCCGCTGAATTCTTTGAAGTCACTCCTGAAAATTCCCTGATGGTGGGAGATTCCATTAACGACGTCGGTGCGGCGCGCGCCGCCGGCTTCAATGTGCTCTGCGTCAGTTACGGTTACAACCGCGGCGTTGATATCCGCGACGCCGGCCCGGATGTCGTTATTGACTCGCTGTCCGAATTGCCGGATTACCTCAAGGCATGACACCCGAACAGTTCCAGCAACTGGCCAACGAAGGGTATAACCGCATCCCGATGATGCGCGAGGTTTTGGCCGACCTGGAAACGCCGCTGAGCGCCTACCTGAAGCTGGCCAACGGTCCCTATTCCTATCTGTTCGAGTCGGTACAGGGCGGCGAGAAGTGGGGCCGCTATTCCATTATCGGACTGCCGGCCACCACCCTCCTCAAGGTCAGCGGCCATGACATCACCCTGGAACAGGATGGCGAGATCATCGAGAGTTATACTGCCGAGGACCCGCTGGCCGAGATCGAGTCGTTCCAGAATGACTTTCGCGTAGCAAACATGGATCACATGCCGCGTTTCAACGGCGGCCTGGTCGGCTATTTCGGATATGAGTGTATCCGCTACATCGAACAGCGGCTGCACAATGACGACAAGCCCGACCCGCTGGCCTGCCCGGACATCGTTCTCATGGTCTCGGAACAGGTGGTCGTGTTCGATAATCTCAGCGGCAAGTTATTCATTATCGTGCTGGCCAACCCCGGCGAAGAGGACGCTTACCAGATTGCAAGGCATCAGCTCGATCAACTGGCGCAAAGATTACGCTCCAGCAAACTTCCCGATATTGTCACCCAGACCACGCGCCAGGTCTCCGAAACGGATTTTGTTTCGGGATTTTCACGGCCGGAATTCGAGGCGGCCGTAGACAGGATCAAGGACTATATCGTCGAAGGTGACACCATGCAGGTCGTCCTGTCACAACGTCTGTCGATACCCTTCGAGGCGCCGCCGATCAACCTGTACCGCGCCCTGCGCTGCCTCAATCCCTCGCCATACATGTACTACATGAACCTCGGCGATTTTTTTATCGTCGGTTCGTCACCCGAGATCCTGGTGCGCAAGGAAGACCGCGAGGTCACCGTGCGTCCCATTGCCGGCACGCGACCGCGCGGTCACAACGAGGATGAAGACCGGCAACTGGAAGAGGAGCTGCTGAACGATCCCAAGGAACTGGCCGAGCACCTGATGCTGATTGATCTCGGGCGCAATGACGTTGGACGCGTGTCCCGCATGGGTAGCGTCAAGCTGACCGACAGGATGGTCATTGAACGCTATTCGCATGTGATGCACATCGTCTCGAATGTCGTCGGTGAGCTGACCGAGGGAAAATCGGCGATCGATGTCCTGCGCGCCACCTTCCCCGCCGGGACAGTATCCGGCGCGCCGAAGATCCGCGCCATGGAGATCATCGACGAACTGGAACCGGTCCGGCGCGGTGTTTACGCCGGGGCGGTGGGCTATTTATCATGGACCGGCAATATGGACACGGCCATTGCCATTCGCACCGCGGTCATCAAGGATCATACCCTGCACATACAGGCCGGTGCCGGCTTCGTCGCCGATTCGATTCCGGCCAATGAATGGGAAGAAACCATGAACAAGGGCCGGGCGATATTCCGCGCCGTGGCCATGGCCGAGCAGGGTCTGGACGGTCAATAAATCACAGGTGTATACCCATGTTACTCATGATTGATAACTACGATTCCTTTACCTACAACCTGGTGCAATACCTGGGGGAACTGGGACAGGACGTACAGGTGTACCGGAACGATGCCATTGATATCGATGCAATAGAACAACTGGCGCCCGACCATATCGTCATTTCCCCGGGACCCTGCACGCCGAACGAGGCCGGCATCTCCATGCAGGTGATCGAGCATTTTGGTGAAAAGTTGCCAATCCTCGGCGTCTGCCTGGGACACCAGAGCATCGGCCAGGTGTTTGGTGGCCGCATCGTGCATGCCGGAAATATCATGCATGGCAAGACTTCGGAGATACATCACAAGGGACAGGATGTATTCCGCGGTTTCGACACGCCATTCACCGCGACCCGTTACCATTCGCTGGTAATCGAACAGGAATCGCTGCCGGATTGTCTCGAGATCACTGCCTGGACACTGGACGAGAACGGCGCTATCGACGAAATCATGGGGGTCAAGCATCGTTCGCTGCCCATCTCTGGCGTACAGTTTCATCCTGAATCCATACTCACGGCCTACGGTCACGAACTGTTGCAGAATTTCCTGGAACAAAAAACAGCATAAACGATGAATATCAAGCAGGCTATCAACAAGGTCATCAATCACCAGAACCTGGGATTTGATGATATGCAGGCTATTATGCAGGACATCATGACCGGACAGTGCAGCGATGCCCAGATCGCCGGTTTTATCGTTGCCCTGCGCATGAAGGGCGAATCGGTCGAGGAGATCTGCGCGGCGGCGGAAGTGATGCGGGGCCTGTCGGCCAAAGTCAATGTCAATACCGAACACCTGGTCGATACCTGCGGCACCGGCGGTGACGGTGCCAATACCTTTAATATATCCACCGTCTCCGCCTTCGTCGCCGCGGCGGGCGGCGCGCGGGTCGCCAAGCACGGCAACCGCTCGGTTTCCAGCAAGTCCGGCAGCGCCGATCTGCTCGAGGCGGACGGTGTAAAGCTGGATCTTTCGCCGCAGCAGGTCGCGACCTGCATCGACAAGCTGAACATCGGCTTCATGTTCGCGCCCATGCATCACAGCGCCATGAAACACGCCATCGGGCCGCGCAAGGAACTCGGCGTACGCACCCTGTTCAACCTGCTTGGACCGTTGACCAATCCGGCCGCCGCGCCCAACCAGGTGCTCGGCGTGTTTGATCAGCAGTGGCTGCAACCCATGGTTACGGTCCTGCAAAAACTCGGCAGCCGTCATGTGCTGGCCGTGCACGCCCAGGATGGCCTCGACGAGATCAGTATCGCCGCCAGGACCCATGTCACGGAACTGAAGGATGCACATATCAGCAGTTACACGATAGACCCCGGCGATTTTGGACTCGAATCCGCGGACATCAAGTCGCTGGCTGTGACCGGGGTCGAGGAAAGCCTTGAAGTTTTGAATGCCGTGCTGAATAACGAGGCAGGTCCGGCACGCGATATCGTCTGCCTGAACGCCGGCGCGGCACTCTATGCATCCGGTGTCAGCGAAGACCTGCAAGCCGGCGTGCAGCTGGCGAAAAACACCATCGCCAGCGGCGCGGCCAGGACCCGGTTGGACGAGCTGGTCGCGTTGACACAGTCACTGGGAGAACAGACATGAGTGGCACGTCCGATATCCTGCTGGAGATCCTCGATAATAAAAATGAAGAGCTTGGATTTCGCCGCTCGAAAAAGACCCTGCAGGATGTCCGCAGCGCGGCCGATGACATGGAACCGCAGAGGGGATTTTTCTCAAGCATTTCCCGGCGGATTGAAGACGATGAAGTCGCCGTCATTGCCGAGTGCAAAAAGGCTTCGCCCAGCAGGGGCGTAATACGCGAGAATTACCGGCCGGATGAAATCGCCCGCTCCTATGCAGCGGCCGGCGCCACCTGCCTGTCCGTGCTCACGGACGTCAGTTATTTCCAGGGGCGCGATGAAGACTTGCAGGCGGCCCGTGCGGCCTGTGAGTTACCGGTCCTCCGCAAGGACTTCATGATCGATCCTTACCAGATCTACGAATCACGCGCATTGGGGGCGGATTGCGTTCTGATCATCGTTGCCGCGCTCAGCGACCTGCAGATGCAGGACCTGGTGGGCGCCGCCGGCGAATGTGGACTCGATACCCTTATCGAGGTACATGACCGCGAGGAGCTCGAGCGCGGCCTGATGCTGCGCACACCGCTGATTGGGATCAACAACCGCGACCTGCGCACCTTTGAAACCCGCCTGGAAACGACCCTGGGCCTTTTGACGGATGTCTTTCACGATCGCACCGTAGTGACGGAAAGCGGTATTCACAC
>JBFGPT010000034.1:0-9108 GCA_041564575.1 Gammaproteobacteria bacterium
AGCCGATGACAGGCGCGTTGCGGTCAGCGTATCGAGCAGTGCGTCCGTCACGCGATCCGGGATGACCACGGGCAGGCGGGTGTGCAGGCGCAATCGCCGCACATGCGGGATGTCGGCCAGCGCTTCAACCAGTTCCTGCAAATGGTGATCGGCGATCGCCAGCGGATCCCCGCCGCTCAATATGACCTCGCTGATATCGGGGTTGTCGCGTATATAGTCGAGGGCCGCGCGGTGGTTGCTGCGCCCCGTCGCGTTGTCCTCGTAGGGAAAATGCCGTCTGAAACAGTAACGGCAGTGCACGGCACACGCGGGGCTGACGATAAGTAGCACGCGGCCGTGGTACTTGTGCAGTATCCCGGGAGTGGTTTCACGGGACCGTTCATCCAGCGGGTCGTCGGAAAAACCCGGCGCCGGTAACTCTTCCTGCCGGTGTGGATACACCTGCCGCAACAGGGGGTCACCAGGATTGTCGAAGTCGATCAAATCACGAAAGGCGCCCGGCACGCGCAGGGGAAACTGGCGCTGGGCCTGCTCGGAAAAGTCAGACCGTTGTGACATCCCGGCGGCCAGGGCCTCGGGCGTGTTGATACTGTTTCGCAATGCGTTTTGCCAGGACATCCGCTGCAATATTGATCCCAAAAGCTGTATGATATTCGCCTTTTGACAGTTCGGAAATACGCAAACAGGGGCAGCGATGGCCAGCTACAGTACCAATGAATTCAAATCGGGATTGAAAATCATGCTTGATAACGATCCCTGCAGCATCATCGAGAACGAATTTGTCAAACCCGGCAAGGGACAGGCATTCAACCGGGTCAAGATCAGAAACCTGAAGACCGGCCGCGTGCTGGAACGCACGTTCAAGTCCGGTGAAAGCGTAGAGGCTGCCGACGTGCTGGATATCGAATTGCAGTATCTCTACAACGATGGTGAATTATGGCACTTCATGGACCAGGCGAGTTACGAGCAATATGAGGCGGACGCGGCTGCCGTCGGTGATGCCGGTCAGTGGCTGAAAGGTGAGGAACAGTGCACGGTGACATTATGGAACGGCAGCCCGATCAGCGTGCTGGCGCCCAATTTCGTATTCCTGGAAATCAGCGACACCGATCCCGGTCTTCGCGGTGATACGGCCAGTGGCGGCACCAAGCCCGCGACACTGGAGACCGGTGCGGTGGTCAAGGTACCACTGTTTATCGAGACCGGCGAAGTCCTCAAGATCGACACGCGTACCGGTGAGTACGTGGGCCGCGCCAAGGACCAGTAACGCGGCGGAGATGAGATGAAAGCGGATTGGCGGCCGGTCGCCAGTCAGGCCATGCTGGAACGACGTGCGGCAATGTATGCCGTGGTGCGTCGTTTCATGCGCGATCGCAGTATCCTCGAAGTCGAAACGCCGGTCCTCTCAACCTCGGCGAATCCCGATGACAGCATCCAGCCGGTGACCGTGAATTCGCCAACGGCCGATGGCACCCGTGAACCGGTCTACTTGCAGACCTCGCCGGAATTTCCCATGAAACGCATGCTGGCCGGCGGTTGCGGTCCGGTTTACCAGATATGCCGGGTATTCCGGGCCGGGGAAACCGGCCGTCTGCATCGACCGGAATTTTCCATGCTGGAATGGTATCGTCCCGGTATGAACGAGCGGGGACTGATGGATGAGGTGGCGGATTTACTGGAAGCGCTCGGTCTCGATCGGGCTGCCAGGTTCAGCTACGCAGAATATTTTCAGCATGATACTGGACTCGACCCGCATACCTGCGCTACAAACAGGTTACAGGCACTGGCCCGCGAGCGCGGCCTGCTGACTGAAAGACTCGATCGCGGCGCCTTGCTGGATTTTCTGTTCAGCGATATGACCCGGCGCAAGCGGTCCACGGAGGCATGTTTTTTTATCCATGATTATCCTGCCTGTCAGGCTGCGCTGGCGAGGATCAAGGACGATGATCCTCCGCTTGCCGCCCGCTTCGAGCTGTTCATTAACGGCATGGAGATTGCGAACGGATTTCATGAATTGAACGACAGTGATGAACAACGACGGCGATTTCAAGATGACAATGAACGACGCAAACAGCATGGGCTGCCAGAAGTGCGCCTGGATGAACGCCTGCTGGCGGCGCTGGACGGCTTGCCAGATTGTGCCGGTGTGGCGCTGGGCCTGGACAGGTTGCTGATGTGTATCACGGGCGCGGACGATATCCGCGAGGTATTGACCTTTCCGGACGAAGCCGGTTGAGCCGCTGACATCATGCCGGTCTATTCCCTGGAAAAACTCACCGAGCAGGCCCGGCGCCTGGCGCTGGAATACCGCGAGGCCACCGGCAAGACTCTGCCGATCACAGCGGAACTTGCGGTAAATGATGCCGTACGATTGCTGAATCTCGAGGCCAACCAGACGGGCGCACCAGGTCATGATGCCGTGCTCGATCTGGATGGCAGCAGGCTGCGGTTGCTGATAAAAGGCCGGGCAATCTTCAGGCCCGGCGGTGGCTACCGCATTGGCCAGTTGAAGATGGACCAGGACTGGGACGCGATCTTGCTGGTCATCATGAACGACAGGTTTGAAACCGAAGAGATCTACCTGTGCCATCGTGACGAACTTGCGAAATACCTGGCGGATGATACGGCCGGACGCAAGGGCGCTATCAGTGTTGCCCGTTTCCGGAACATCGGTACCCTGGTGTGGAGCCTGGCCAACGGCCGCGAGGATGACGGCTACTGGACCAATCGCTGAGCTTCGCATCAAACGCCGACCCGTTTACCATGTTTGATTCCATTGCCGAGGTGTTTGCACGGAACGGGCCGCTGGCTGATCTCGTCAGGGAGTATTCGCCGCGCAATATGCAGATCGAGATGGCGAAAGCCATTGCCGGGGCGATTGACCGGCATGAATCACTGATTTGCGAGGCCGGGACCGGGACCGGCAAAACCCTCGCCTACCTCATCCCGGCCGCATTATCCGGCCGCCGGATCATCGTCTCGACCGGTACACGCCACCTTCAGGATCAGATTTTCCACAAGGATCTACCGGCGGTGCTGCGGGCGACCGGCGCACAGGTGCAAATCTCCGTGCTCAAGGGCAGGAACAACTATCTATGTCTGCATCACTACAAGGATATTGAATCTGACCCGTTGCCCGATGTCCGCATGTCTGAACTTGCACAGATCCGGACCTGGGCGCAGGCCACGCACAGCGGTGACCTGGGAGAGGTATTGCCGGAACAGTCCAGCCTGCGTGAACGCATTACCTCAACTGCGGATAATTGCCTGGGGCAGGGGTGCGATTTCTACGAAGAGTGCCATGTCCTGAAGGCGCGGCGTCGGGCCCAGGAAACCGATATTGTCATTGTCAATCATTCCCTGTTGCTGTCGGACATGGCGCTCAGGGACAATGGTTTTGGTGAACTGCTGCCGGACGTGGATTGCATCATCTTTGACGAGGCCCATCAGCTTGCCGAGATGGCCTCGCAGTATTTCGGCATCAGTGTTTCCAGCCGGCAATTACAGGAATTGATCCGGGACACCGGCAAGGCGTGCAAGACCGAGGCCGCCGATATCCCGGGATTCAATCAACAGTTGCACGACATTGAACAGGCTATCATCAGGACACGCGCGATTCTCGGTGCAGAGGATCAGCGTATCAGCTGGGATGACAATGCCGTCAGCACTGAACATCGAGAAGTCCTGTACGGGCTTGAGGCCCTGGTCCGGAATACGCGGGATGTTTTGCTCACACAGTCAGAGCGGGGCAGGGAACTGGAAAACTGTTACAGGCGTTTTGTTACGGTGGCAGAACGGCTGCAAGGTTTCCTGCATGACCGGGAACATAAAATGGTCACCTGGATTGAAACCCGGGGACGTGGATTTCTTTTTCATCAAACGCCGCTCAACATCGCCGGCGAATTTCAGTCCCGGCTGAAAAATTATGACTGCCACTGCATTTACACCTCGGCCACCCTGACGGTCAACCAGCGCTTTGATCACTTTGCCGGTCAACTGGGACTCGACGATACCCTGGCCAGGAGCTGGCCCGGACCGTTCAACTACCGGCAACAGGCGCTGTTATACCTGCCGGACGGTATGCCGCATCCCATGAGTGAGGAATACACCAGGCAGGTAATTGAAAAGTCATTACCGGTGCTTGCGGCCAGCCGTGGGCGGGCTTTCCTGTTATTCACCAGTCACCGCGCCCTGCGTATCGCGGCGGAGTCAATCCAGCAACGCCTGCCCTGGACGATCCTGGTCCAGGGCGAGAAATCGCGGCTGGAACTGCTGGAGGAATTTCGCCATGACGAACATTCCGTGCTGCTGGGCACCGGCAGTTTCTGGGAAGGGGTTGACGTCAAGGGTCCATCGTTATCCTGTGTCATCATTGACAAGTTGCCGTTCGCTGCGCCGGATGATCCGGTGCTGAAGGCGCGCTCCATCAAGATGGAAGAACAGGGGCAAAATCCGTTCATGGCGTACCAGCTGCCACTCGCGGTCATCCAGTTAAAACAGGGCATCGGTCGCCTGATCCGCGATGAAAGCGATCGGGGCGTGCTGATGATCTGCGATCCGCGGATCACCGGTAAATCCTACGGCAGGATATTTCTCAGGAGCCTGCCGGATATGCGAATCACGGATGAGATTACAGCCGTGCAGGATTTTTTTGCCGGCAAGCTGGAGTACGAGCCAGTTTAGGCTGGTTTTATCTACCGGATACTGTTTAACACTCAGTCTGTTCCGGGTTCCTCCCTGAGCAGCATCAGTTCACTGTAATAGAGTATCCTGGAGATATGGTGCCCCATACGTTTCAGGTAGCGGAGGTGATCCAGGACCAGTGTGCCCTCGGGGATCTCGCAAACACCTTCGCTGATTTTGCGGATGTATTCATCGCGCAATTCCTTGCCCCGAATTGCGAGTTGTTCTGTGGTTTCCTGGCAGCTCGAAGCGGCTGCTTGCCACTTGTTATCTTTGGTTAACATGGAGACATCGCGAAAAAGTGCCGTATATTCCTGCCGCAGTAATTTCAGGCCATCATCCTTTACAAGGATTTCATCTCCCTTGTTGAGTTGAAACAGGCGATCAAGGAACCGTCCCATGTGATCCATAATATGAATGCAGTATACAAGTTGTATCCATTCTTCTTTGTGCCCCGAATCCAGATGGATCAATTCGACAAAATCCACCATGTCCTCGACTTCCCTGCTCAGGTTATCCAGGTTGTCGGTTTTTGTCTTGCCTGGCTGCTGCAGCACCAGCATACCGTTGTTACACAGGGTTGTGATTTCTTTCGGAATATATTTTTGCACCACTGCCAGCGCGGTTACCGGGTCTTTTAACAGGGCCGAATCGAAGTATTTCGCCATGCCGCGCCGATTATCAGGAAACAGACGTACGATAAAGTTCGCGAACTGGCGGGCAAACGGTATAACCAGGATGATGCCGACGAGATTGAAGGTCGAATGAAACAACACCAGTCCAATTTCCGGGCTGGTGGCGAGTCCACCCGGTGACAGTAAATGCCAGACATGGATGTAGGGAGTAATCAGTAGCAAGGCGCCGCATGCGGTAAATAAATTGTAGACAACATGGGAAAAACCGGTACGCCTTGCTTCAAGGTTTGCGCCGATCGTCGCTATCGCGGCGGTTACCGTGGTACCCAGGTCCATGCCAATCACCAGCGCCATGGCCTGATCAAAGTTGATAAGCGAGGCGTTCAGGGCGGTCATGGTGGTCGCCACGCCGGCACTCGAGGACTGGGTGATGATGGTAAAAATCAGACCCACAAACAGCAGCCGGATCCGTCCGCCCAGGGAATCCGCGGGTAGAGCCTCGAAGGAAAAGGTTTCCCGGAGTTCGAACATGCCGTCCTGCATGAATCCTATTCCGACAAAAATGAGGCTGAAGCCGGCCAGAGCGTAACCGCCTGAGGCAAGCCGGCCCTTGCCGAACAGGCGCAACACCGCGCCGAGTAAAATGAGCGGCAGGACGATTTCGCCCAGTTTCAACTTGAAACCGAGCAGGGCCACCATCCAGCCGGTTATGGTGGTGCCGAGGTTGGCGCCGAATATGATCCCCAGCGCCTGGGAAAAACCGAGAATTCCGGCCGCCACGAATCCGACTGCGGCCACAGTGGTGGCGCTGGAAGATTGCAGGATCGCAGTCACGCAGGTACCGGTGATGGCGCCGGTCAGCGGGGTACGGGTAAAACGCACCAGATAACCGCGCAGTGCGCTGCCGGCGATTTCACGGATGCCGGCGGTCATGATGATCATACCGAGGAGAAACAGTCCGAGCCCCCCGAGTGTGTTGATGAACATCGTGATTAGCCGCCCCGGTCAGGTCGTGCCGGTGACTTCGAGTTCCCGCGAGCTCGATGCCCGTTTGACGCAATAGCGGGTGACCACGGGACCGGTGATCTCGAACAGGACGGTTGTACTGATGACGACCGATAAAATTAATTGCGAATGCTGCGGATAATGCCTGGAGGCTATCAATGCCATGCCCATGGCTATGCCAGCCTGTGGCAACATGGCGAGCCCGGACCAGTTCCTGATGGAGGGGTGACCGCGGGCCAGGACGGCGCCGGCATAGGCGCCGGAAAACTTGCCGAAGGTACGGCTGACGACGAACACCGCGCCAATCAGGCCGATTACCGCAAGGCGGCTGATATCCAGCGAGGCCCCGGCCAAAGTAAAAAACAGGACCATGAACGGCCACTCGATATCCTCGATGGCGTGAAAGGGATACTGGTGGTGCCTGGCGCAGTTGGATATGACGGCGCCCAGGGTCAGTGCCGCGATGATGATTGACACTTCCAGCCACAGGGCCAGGCCGCCACAGAGAAAAACCAGTCCGAGCGCTTCCATCAATATGGGTTCGCCTTCCTTGATACGGCCGGTCACCACCGAGGCAGGCAGACCGATGAAGAGCCCAAGCAGGAACGCGCCCACTAATTCCCAGGCAATCACGGTAAGCGTGTTCATGAGCATACCGTCAGCGCTGAACACGGACACGATGGAAATACCGATGCCGAACAGGAGTATCCCGATCAGGTCATCCAGGGCGACGACGGCGAACAGCATGCGCGTGAACCGGTTGTGTATACCGGTCTCGCGTATCGCCTCGGTTGTTGCCGCCGGGTCCGTGGCCGCGGAGATGCAACCGAGGATCACGCAGATTTCCGGCGGCACCCCGAACAGGTAAAGGCCCAGTGATACCAGCAGTGCGGAGCCGATGGCCGCACAGGTGGCGATTGCAAATACAGCCATGCCGGTACTCCTGAGGAAGCGGCGGGTCATCTTGCCGCCCAGCAGAAAACCGATCATCATCATGGCAATATTTGTGAATAATTCAAAGTTCCCGGTCAGTGATGCCGGTAACAATGCCAGTCCGTTATCGCCGATGACGATACCAAACAGGATCAACAGGGTGATCCTTGGCAAAAAACTGCGTTTTCCCAGGTAGTCCGTGGCAAGGCCCAGCAGAAAAATGAGGCCCAGTGCGATCAGAAACTCGTGTGCCGTCATAGCGGACTACTGCGGATCAGAATTCCAGGTGCCGCGGGGTTCTGGGAAAAGGGATGACGTCGCGGATATTGCTAACGCCGGTCACGAGCATCAGCAGGCGTTCGAATCCCAGTCCGAAACCGGCGTGCGGTACACTGCCATATTTCCGGGTATCGAGGTACCACCAGTAATCCTTTTCATCGAAGCCGAGTTCGTTAATGCGGGTCCTGAGCATTTCGTGGCGTTCCTCGCGCTGACTACCGCCGATAATCTCGCCGATGGCAGGCACCAGGATATCCATGGCCGCGACGGTCCTGCCGTCATCGTTCTGGCGCATGTAAAACGCCTTGATGTCCTTTGGATAATCATAAACGATGACCGGTTGTTTGAAATGCTGTTCGGTCAGGAAACGTTCATGTTCCGACTGCAGGTCCTTGCCCCATGCCGGCGTATATTCAAATTTCTGTCCGCTGTTTTTGAGGATATCGATGGCCTCGGTGTAGGGCAGGCGGATAAACTCGTTACTGACGATATTATCCAGTGTCGACATCAGCGTCTTGTCGACAAAGCGGGCAAACAGGTCCAGGTCCTCAGCGCAATTTTCCAGCGCGTAGCGGAGCAGGTATTGCACCATCTCTTCACCCAGTTGCATGTCATCTTCAAGATCAGCGAAAGCGATCTCGGGTTCGATCATCCAGAATTCGGCCATATGCCGGCTGGTATTGGAATTCTCGGAACGAAAGGTGGGGCCGAAAGTGTAGACCTTGCCGAGGCTGAGACAATAGGTCTCGACGGACAATTGTCCGGAAACCGTAAGGTTGGCTTCCTTGCCGAAAAAATCATGTTCGAAGTCCACCCGTCCGTCCCTGACCGGCACATTGGCCAGATCCAGCGTGGTTACCCTGAACATCTCGCCGGCGCCTTCGCAATCGGAGCCGGTAATGATCGGTGTATGGATCCAGTAAAAACCGCGCTCGTTGAAAAACCGGTGTATCGCGTAAGACAGGCGCGCACGGATGCGCGCAATGGCGCCGTACTTGTTGGTGCGTGGGCGCAGGTGAGCGATGCTTCTCAGGAACTCGTCACTATGACGTTTTTTCTGCAGCGGATAGTCCTCCGGCGCCGGACCATGCAGCCGCAACTGACGGGCGTGTATTTCCCAGCGCTGCCCCTTGCCGGGTGATTCCACCAGTTCCCCCCGCACCGTCACCGCAGCACCCGTGCCTATCTGTCGAACGAGGTCGTAGCCATCAATGCCTTCGTCAACAATAACCTGGATGTTGGCAAGGCAACTGCCATCATTGATTTCCAGAAATGAAAAATTGCTGGATTCACGCCGGGTTCGTACCCAGCCGTTGAGACCGACTTCCCGCAGCGGGGTTTTCGAATTCAGCAGTTCCGCAATATCCTGAGTCTGTTTCATCAGTTTATTCACCTGGTTTCATTGCGAGTGTCAGGCCATCGGCCAGAGGCAGCATGCAAAGTTCCACGCGCTCGTCCCGGTACAGCATCCGGTTGAATTCGCGTATGGCCATGGTTTCCGGATCAGCGGCCCCCGGATCCGCGACATTGCCGTTCCACAGCACATTGTCCACCAGTATGAGACCGCCTGCGC
>JBFGPT010000035.1:0-9062 GCA_041564575.1 Gammaproteobacteria bacterium
CCAGCGGATAATCTTGCGATCCTGCTCAACCAGTTCCCAGGTTTCCTGAAGTTGCCGATAGATCACATCGGCCGTGGCAATGACGCGTTCGACGTGCCCGGTATCGACCTGGAACTGGTTCACCATGGTTTCCACGGTCCGGTCGCGGATGTCCTGGTTATGCGTGCGGCCGATCAAATCATGGATGAGTCCCTCGCGCAGCGCGCCCTGCGAGATATCCATGCGATCGATCTCCAGGGCCTCGAAGAGGGCATACATGACCATGACACCGCCGATAAAGACCGGGGCGCGACGCTCGGACACACCGGTCATGTTCAGATCGCGGATATGACCGGTGGCCGCCAGAAACTTCAGTAGCTGCTCCAGCGCGTCGCGGGTGATGCCGGATTCACTCCAGCCCTGGGCGATGACGGCATCGTGAATGGCGATCGCGGTGCCGGATGAGCCGATGGCCTGTTGCCAGCCTTCCTGCTTGTATAGATTCTCGGTGGATTCGAGTTCCTGGCGGGCAAACATGATGGCCTTACGCATCTTTTTGGCAGTGATCTCGCCGTCCGGAAAATACCGCTGGGTCATACTGACACAGCCCATGTACAGGCTCTCCGTCAGGTATGGCTCAAATCCCTTGCCGATAATGATTTCGGTACTGCCGCCACCGATATCCACGACCAGGCGTTTGTCCGAATCGTTGAACATGGCGTGGGCGACACCCAGATAGATCAGACGGGCCTCCTCACGACCGGCGATGACCTCGATATTATGTCCCAGTGCCTGGCGCGCCCGGGTCAGGAACACGGCGCCATTGCGCGCCTGGCGCAGTGTGTTGGTGCCCACCGCGCGGATATTCTGCCGCGGCAGTTCATGGATGCGCTGGCCGAATTTTTCCAGGCAGGCGATGCCGCGATCGATGGCCTCGTCCGACAGGATGCGATCATCTGACAGGCCGGCGGCCAGTTGTACCATGTCCTTGAGCTTGTCGATCACGACCAGCTGATCTTCGGTGAGTCTGGCGACCATCATGTGAAAGCTGTTGGAACCCAGATCGATGGCGGCGTAGGTTTCGGAATTGGGATCTGACATTACCGGGACCGGTTGTTTTTCATGACCATAGTCTTTTTGCTTTTGAATATCAAACCACTAAGCTTCAATAAAGTACTTATCTAATATCTGAACATTTATGGCCAGCGAACTTTTAATAATGCGGCATGCGAAATCGGACTGGGATGCGGATTACCGCCAGGATTTTGAACGGCCGCTGAACCGGCGCGGGAGCAAGGATGCAAAACGCATGGGCAAATGGTTAAAACAGGAGAAACTCATCCCGGACGCCATTATCTGCTCACCCGCGGTGCGTGCCCTGTCAACCGCGGAACTGATAGCCGCCGCGATCCGCTTCCCGGCCGGGGATATCCGGATCATTGAATCGCTGTACGATGGCGGTTTGAACGCGGCGCTGCTGGCCACGCATGAGGCAGTGGATAAATATCAAAGGCCGCTGCTGGTGGCGCACAATCCGACCCTCGACGCCCTGCTGGAATACCTGGCGTCACAACGGCCCGGCCAGTCGGCCAGCGGTAAACTGATGACCACGGCGGCGATCGCTGTGCTCGCGGTGAACCATGGCATCCGCCGGGGCGGGTGCAAGCTGATTACGCTGATGCGGCCGAAAGAACTGGCCTGAGTTATTCCTTTTCGCAGACGATGTAGGCAATCCAGCCGGCGTCGGCCTCGCCGACCGTGGTCGGCTCGAAGATACCATTACCCTCACCGTCCTTGTCGGTGCCTTCCCAGTAGACGGTCGGCCGGAAGCGGCATTCCTTCAACAGGTCGATGATCTCCGGCATGGTCCACAGGCGCCAGTGATAGCTGAAGGCCTTTTTCATCCGCGAGCCGTCCTTGAACTTGAAGTGAATATGGCAGACATAGTCGCCGGTGATCGGATTATAGGATTCCTGGTCCCATACGTAGGTGAAATTCTTGTGCCTGGTGCTTTCCTCGAGTTCCTGGAAGGCCTCGTAACCACCGAAGCAGTCCAGAAACAGGATGCCGTCGTCAACGAGATCTGTGTACAGTTTGTTGAAGTAGCGTTTCATAGTGGCGCGATCCTTGAGGATCCAGTAACTGAAATTCATGGCCAGTATGCAATCGACGGGCTCCACTTCGGCTTCGAGCACGTTGGCATGGATTGGCCGGATGCGCATCTGTTGTTTTGCCTTGAGGGCGCCGATATTGTTGGTCCGGCCCCATTCCAGTACCGACTCGTCCAGGTCTATGGAATAGGCGATGTTGTTGTCGCGGCGGCGGATCCATTCGCAGGAGGTATTCATGGTGCCGCAGAAATCCTCGCGCAGGCTGACGGCCTTGCGTCTGCGCAGTTTCTCGAAGGTTTCGTCAATGAAATCAATCTCGGCTTCCACGCACTGTACGGAATTTTGATACAGTACGTGCTTATCGGCCGTATCGGCCATCTTGTTTTTATGTTTTTTGTTCTTGGAAGGCATCAATGATTCCTGCAGGTTGTAAATGGACAGCGGTAACGTGTACGGCAATTATATGACAGTTGTCAGCGTTGTGGATAGCCGGGTAATGCGGGTACAGGTTTATATGCTACAAAAGTATTTCAGGATTGGGTCGTCATGAGCTGGTGGGGCAAGGTCATCGGCGGCACCTTCGGCTTCATGTTGGGCGGCCCGCTAGGCGCCTTGCTGGGCGCGGTCGTCGGGCATAATTTCGACAAGGGTATCAGTGATCAATCCAGCGGCCGCGCCGGCCGTCACGAACGCATACAGACCGCGTTTTTTACCGCGGTCTTTTCCGTCATGGGTCATATCAGCAAGGCCGATGGCCAGGTCAGCAAAAGCGAGATCGCCATGGCTGAACAGGTCATGCGCAATATGCAGCTCAATGCCGATCAGCGCCGTGCCGCCATCGGGCTTTTCAACCGCGGCAAACGGGACGATTTTCCCCTGCGCGAGGTTATTGATCAGTTTAACCGTGAACTCGGCCTGCGCCTGAACCTGAAACGCATGTTTCTCGAGATCGAGATCGCCGCCGCCCTGGCCGATGGCGTCATGCACACCAATGAAAGGCGGGTGTTACTGCAAATATGCGACTGGATACACTTTCCGCACGCCGAGTTCGAACGGCTGGTCAACATGATCCGGGCCGGTGCCCATGCGGACAGCGGTACTGCCGGCAAGGGACAGGGCATGGGCCTGGAGGATGCCTATGCCATTCTCAATGTCCGGCCGTCCGCAGAGGCGGCCGAGATCAAGAAGGCCTATCGCCGGCTGATGAGCCAGCATCATCCGGACAAACTGGTCTCCAAAGGCCTGCCGGAGGAAATGATGAAAACAGCGGCGCAAAAGACCCACGAGATCAAACAGGCATACGAACGTATTAAAATAGATCGAGGTTTTTGAATCCGCCTGAAAACTGCTGCACTCGCCGATACTGCGTTGAAAATTAACTCGCAATGCTCATTTACTGGCGTGTAAACTCCGTTTGCTCGTTTATTTTCGTCTTGTCTCGCCTTCGTTCGCCAGTTTTGATGCGGAGTCTGTCACTATTAATTCCATGATAAGAAAGATCGTTGCTATAGGCGGCGGGCGCATCATGGTCAGGCCACCGCGTTCGCCGCAGACCCTGGCCATCGACCATGAGATCGTGCGCCTGGCCGGATGCAGGCATCCTCGCGTACTGTTCGTGCCCACGGCCAGCGGCGACGATGCCGCGTATTGCCGGTCATTCCGTGACCTGTACGCCACGCGCCTCGGCTGCCGGGTCAGCGAACTGCTGCTGTATCGCGATCGCCCGTCACGCAAGGCCATGCGTGCGGCCTTGCTGGGCAGCGATATTATCTATGTCGGTGGCGGCAATACCCTGCGCATGATGAAGATCTGGCGTCGCCTGGGCATCGATCGCTGGCTGGACCAGGCACGCCGCCAGGGCACCGTGCTGGCCGGCCTCAGCGCCGGTGCGCTGTGCTGGTTTCGCCAGGGCAACAGCGATTCACGCAAGTTCAGCGATGCAGGCAACCGGACTTTGATCAGGGTCAGCGGCCTCAACTATATCGATGCGCTGGTGAGTCCGCACTACGACGTGGAGCGCCACCGCCAGCCGGCCCTGAAGGCCATGATGCGGACCACGCCGGGCATTGCCGTGGCCCTGGAAAATTGCACGGCGATAGAGATCGTCGATGATCAGTACCGCATCCTGCGTAGCAATGACAGGCGCAATGCCTGGCGCGTGTACTGGTACCGCGGTGAATATCACCGCGACAAGCTCGATAGCGGACCGCGTTACCGGCCACTCAGGGAACTGCTGGACAAGTCAGCCTGAACCCGCCCGGTAACGGCGGTAATGTTGCAAGGCATTCCTGACGGAATCAAAGCCGATATCGGATTCCGGCTCTGCATCGATACGCAGCCATTCATAACCCGCGACATCGTCATTACTGATGATCTCGGGGCGCTCATCGAAACCGACCAGGAAATACAGGTCCATGGTGTAGTAATCGACGCCCTGATAGTGATAGCGGTTAGTATAGTTACACAGGTAATCACAGGCATACTCCATGGCCAGACCGAGCTCCTCGTGCAACTCGCGTTGCAGCGCGGTCTCCGCGGTTTCATGCGGTTCGATAAATCCGCCGGGAAAATCCAGCATGCCCTGGCAGGGGTCGTGCGCGCGGTAAACCATGAGAAAACTGTCGCCGGACTCGATGATGGCGGAACTGGTGGCGGCGACATTATGGTAATAGAGAAAATCGCAGTGCCCGCAGCGCAGGGATTTGGCACTGGCCGCCTGCAGCGCCTTTTCGCCGCAGGCCGGGCACCAGGCGGGCAGGGACAGCCACGGAAAGCCTTCGCCGTCCGCCCGGCTCATTGGTCATCCCGCATGATCTTGCGCAGCAGGGCCTCGCCGCTGGGCGTGGACTGCGCCAGCCACTCGATGTACAGGCGGTCCCGTTCTTCCTCTTCAAGTTGCCAGTCGATACCGGAGGCATCCAGTTTCTGCCGCAGGATATACAGGCAGATGCCGGCGCTGACCGACAGGTTGAAACTCTGGGTAAAACCGTGCATCGGGATCTTCACATGCAGGTCGGCAAGCTCGTGAATATCGTCCGACAAACCGGGCTCCTCGGAACCGAAACACAGGGCCAGTTTCTGATCGATCTCAAGTTCCTCCACTGGCACGGCGTGTTCCCCCAGGGTCATGGCGACAATGCGGTAACCGCGCTGCCTGAGTTTGTCCAGGCAGGCCTCGCTGTTGTTGACCTGGCCGCTGTAACGCTCAAGTTCGATCCACTTCGACGCGCCCTGCAGCACGGCCGGATTCAACTGGTATTCGTTGGCATTTTCTATGACATGCAGTTCCTGGATGCCGAGGCATTCGCAGGTGCGCATCACGGCACTGGCATTCTGGGGCTGGTAAATATCTTCCAGCACCACTGTCAGGTACCGGGTGCGGCGCGACAACACCGACTGCAACAGGGCCTGGCGCTGTTCATTAATAAAACCGGACAGGTAATCTATAATTTTGTGTTTATGTTCCGGACACATGACGGTTGTTTATCGCGGCAGGTAATCGTTGTTGTCGTTGTTTTCATCCGGCCAGCATTCACCCTCGATGATCTCCGCGCCGTCCTCTGTCTGTTGGCGTTGCCGGTGCTGCATGAGCCAGGTCAGGATATGGCCGGCAACGGATTGCCGCAGGGATGGCACCAGGCAGGCGAAGCCGACGGCATCGGTAAAAAATCCCGGGGTCAGCAACAAGGCCCCCGCAAACAGCAGGATCAGACCCTCGACCAGCGCCCCGGCCGGCAGGGCGCCGCGGTCAAGTGTCTCCTGCACCCGTCGCAAGGTGGCCAGGCCCTGTTGCCTGAGCAGCAAGGTGCCGATGAACGCCGTCAGCAGGATCAGGCCGATGGTGTTGCCGACGCCGATCAGGCCGCCGACCTTGAGTAACAGATAAATCTCCAGCAGTGGGACGCTGACAAAAAGTAACAGCAGGATTTTGAACAAGGTTGGTGCCGATTACATGGTAAAGTGAGGGTCTTATATTAAACCCGCATGGCGTAATTTAAAGCGTAAATTGCGAATGAGTATGACAGACCAGACCGCAATCCTCATCTTGTGCACCTGCCCGGACACCGACAGCGCAACCCGTATCAGCGAACGTCTGGTCAGCACGCGACTGGCCGCCTGCGTCAACCGGGTACCGGGCATCCACTCCTGTTATGTCTGGCAGGGTGAGTTGCAAACTGACGACGAAGTCCTGCTGCTGATCAAATCGACATCGCAATGCTACGCGGCCGTGCAAACGCTGATCCTGGAGCTGCATCCCTACGAACTTCCCGAAATCATCGTTGTCCCTATCGACACGGGGCATGCGCCATACCTGGACTGGATCGCCGCAAATACCACCGAGAGATGAAACCAAGATACCTGATAGCCATTTTCCTGCTGGTCCTGGCCGGCCAGGCCGCGGCCGGTTCTCTGGGTGATCGGCTGGCGAATGTCCTGTACGGCGGAGAGGACGAGATCCTCGATCCGGAGGAGGCCTTCCGCATCGACAGCCGCGTGATCAATGCCCATAAGTTGGAGATCAGCTGGGACATTGAACCCGGGTATTATCTGTACCGGGACAAGTTTGCCTTCAAAAGCGACGTGCCCGGCCTGGTGGCGGCCACGGTGCCGATCCCGCCCGGCGACATCATCGAAGACCCGCTGTTCGGCAAGGTCATGATCAACACCGGATTTCTCAAGGTCGCAGTCCCCCTGCAACGGCAGGTGCCCGCGCCACCTCGCGAGCTTGCGCTGGAGGTAAATTACCAGGGATGCAAGAAAGACTCAGTCTGTTATCCGCCCATCAGCAAAACCCTGGATTTCACCCTGCCCGCGGCAGAGACCCAGGCCATGCCCGACGATCCGGTGCCGGTCTCCGAACAGGATGCCATTACCCGCCGGCTGGCCGAGGGCAGCCTGCTGATCAATATCGCCCTGTTCTTCGGTTTTGGTTTGTTATTGTCTTTGACGCCCTGCGTGTTCCCGATGATCCCGATCCTGTCCGGCGTCATCGTCGGCCAGGGACGGCAGTTGAGCACCGCTGCGGCCTTCATGCTGTCGCTGGTCTACGTGCTGGCCATGGCGCTGACCTACTCGGTGCTCGGTGTGATCGCCGGCTCCTTTCATCTTAACCTGCAGGCGGCCGCGCAAAATGCCTGGGTCATTACCGCCTTCAGTCTGGTGTTCGTGTGCCTGGCCCTGTCCATGTTCGGTTTTTACAAGATACAACTGCCCGCGGGCCTGCAGGATCGCCTGCATCAACTGAGTCACCGGCAGCAGGCCGGCAGTATGCTCGGCGTCGCAATCATGGGCATCCTCTCGGCGATCATCGTCGGTCCCTGTGTCGCACCGCCGCTGGCCGGCGCCTTGCTGTATATCAGCCAGACCGGCAACGCCCTGCTTGGCGGTCTCGCCCTGTTTGCCATGGGTCTGGGTTTTGGCGTGCCGCTGCTGGCTGTGGGTACCTCGGCCGGTCGCCTGCTGCCGCGTGCCGGGGCCTGGATGGATGTTATCAAGGCCATTTTCGGTGTGTTCATGCTGGCCGTGGCGATCTGGTTTCTTGAGCGTATTTTGCCGGGCCCCGTGACCCTGTTGCTCTGGGCCGCCCTGTTGATCGTCTCCGCCATGTACATGGGTGCGCTGGATCGGATCGACGGCCGATCGCCGTGGTCGCGACTGTGGAAGGGCCTGGGACTGGTGATGTTGATCTACGGTGTGGTGCTGGTCTTTGGCGCCGCCGCTGGCGGTAGCAATGTGTTGCAACCGCTGCCAAAACATCTGTTTGCGCAGGCGGGTGGTGGTACCGCCCGGGCAGAGAACCGACTTGAATTTCAGAGAGTCGGCACAGGCGAGGATCTGGCCGCGTTCCTTGAGCGCGCCAGCCGGCAGGGCAAGCCGGCCATGCTCGATTTTTACGCCAAGTGGTGCGTCGACTGTAACAAGATGGAAGAGCACACCTTCCCGGATCCGGCGGTGCAGGCCACACTGTCGGAGCTGGTATTGTTGAAGGCGGATGTCACGGGCAACACTGCCAGCGACCAGGCCCTGCTGCGGCAATTTGACTTGTTCGGCCCGCCGGCCATTTTGTTCTTCGATGCACAGGGTAAGGAATTGCCGGCCTTGCGGCTGGTGGGCTTCGTCAATGCCGAGGCCTTCAATGCGCATGTGCGCCAGGTATTGACGCAGTGAGGCCTTTGATCACTATCACGGCGACCGTGGTGATCACGTTCGGCGCGGCCCTGGCCGGGTTTTTCCTGCGGCAGTATTTCCATGCGCCGCCGGAGATCGAGGTCCCTGCCACCGCGGCCGTTGACCCGCAGGTGACCGGTCTGCGGCGCCCGGACTTTACCCTGCCCGACCTTGACGGGCAGGCGCGCCAGATCGCCGAATGGGACGGCAAACTGATCGTGATCAACTTCTGGGCGACCTGGTGTCCGCCCTGCCGCGAGGAGATCCCGGTATTCATGGCCATGCAGGCGGAATACGCCGATCGTGGACTGCAGTTCATCGGTATCGCCTTGCAGGATGCCGAGGAAGTGCGTGACTACGTGGCCGAAACCGGGATAAATTACCCGGTCCTGGCCGGCTATCGCGAGGTGGTCAGGATTGCCCGGGCACTGGGAAATCACATGGGCGCGCTGCCCTATACGGTGATCATCAACCGCAACGGCACGGTCGAATATACCCATACCGGACCGCTTGACGAGGCGGCGGCAAGGTCCGCGGTGGCCCGATTCCTCTGATTATTTTTTTCTCGGAAATTCTCTGATATTCTGCTATCCTGCGGATAATTGCATCGAACCAGGCATTAACTTTCCTTCCTCGAAATGCCTGAATTCTATAAAAATAAGGGGCAAACATGGCAAAAATCCTGGTCCTGAACGGGCCAAACCTTAACCTGTTGGGGGAACGGGAGCCGGACGTCTATGGGTCTACCACGCTGGACGAGATCAACCAGCGGCTGGAAGCCCGTGCCCGGCAGTCCGGTTTTGA
>JBFGPT010000036.1:0-8928 GCA_041564575.1 Gammaproteobacteria bacterium
CCTCTTTGAGGCGCTGCAAGGCCAGCGGGTCATTGTGCAGATCCACACCCTGCTCTTTTTTGAATTCATCGCAGAGAAAATCGATGACGCGCAGGTCGAAATCCTCGCCACCGAGGAAGGTATCACCATTGGTAGACAGCACCTCGAACTGGTGCTCGCCATCGACCTCGGCGATCTCGATGATGGAAATATCGAAGGTGCCGCCACCCAGATCATAGACGGCGATCTTGGCGTCACCCCGTTTCTTGTCCATGCCGTAGGCCAGCGCGGCGGCCGTCGGCTCGTTGATAATACGTTTCACCTCGAGACCGGCGATGCGGCCGGCATCCTTGGTCGCCTGGCGTTGAGAGTCGTTGAAATAGGCGGGCACGGTGATCACCGCTTCTTTGTCCTCTTCGCCGAGATAATCTTCGGCGGTTTTCTTCATCTTCATCAGGACCCGCGCGGAAATCTCGGGCGGGGCCATTTTCTTGCCCTTGACGTCGACCCAGGCATCACCATTATCGGCCTTTATGATCTTGTACGGCACGAGCTTGATGTCTTTCTGTACAGCGTCTTCCTCGAACCGGCGCCCGATCAGGCGCTTGACGGCGTACAGGGTGTTGTTCGGGTTGGTGACGGCCTGGCGTTTGGCGGACTGCCCGACCAGGACCTCGTCATCGTTGGTAAATGCGACAATAGACGGCGTTGTGCGTCCACCCTCGCTGTTTTCGATAACCTTGGCCTTGCCGCCCTCGAGCACGGCCACGCAGGAGTTGGTCGTGCCAAGGTCTATTCCGATAATCTTTCCCATGGTGTTATTTCTCCGGGTTTTTTTAAATAGCTGAAATCTGGTTTAAATATTGGGATTAACGCGGGTTTTTCAAGGGCTCAGCTGGAGACCATGACCATGGCCGGGCGGATCAGGCGACCATTCAGCTCGTAGCCTTTTTGCATGACCGATATGACCATGCCGGATTCCACGCCCTCCTGGGCCTGCATGGAGACCGCCTCGTGCTGTTCCGGGTTGAATTTTTCTCCCGCCGGGTTGATAACCGAGACGCCGAATTTCTCCAGCACGTCGATCAACTTTTTCAGGGTCAGATCCATGCCTTCCAGCAGACTGGTGACATCACCGGCGTTTTCCGCCGCGTTAATGCCCAGTTCGAGGCTGTCGATCACCGGCAGAAGTTCCAGCAAGAACTTGTCGAGGGCGTACTTATGCGCGTTTTCAATGTCCCGGGCAGAGCGCTTGCGGACATTATCGAGCTCCGCCTGGGCACGCAGCATCTTGTCCGTCGTTTCGCTGACGCGCTGCTCCAGCACCACGATTTGCTGGCGCAGGGCCTCGATTTCGTCGGCCTCGCCTGCCGAAGTCAGCGGCGCGTCGCCGGTGTCCGGCGTGGCCTCCGTGGCTTCCCCGGCAGCATCGACAGGAACCGCTTCTACCCCCTGCTCCACGAGTTCCTCCCGCTCGTCGCCGCGCGGATCATTCTGTTCAACAACCATATCACTTCCTCTTTCGTACGAAGATTGAATAGATTTTTCAGGAATTTAGTCTAGATGGGTCTTTTCAATGCGAATTCAAGGCCGAACCCAGCATTTTGGCCGTGATATCGACGATCGGAATGACACGCTGGTACTCCATGCGGGTTGGGCCGATGACGCCCAGCACACCCATTATCTTGCCGTCCACCTCGTAGGGTGAGGTGACAATGCTGCATTGGTCCAGCACCTCGTAACCGGATTCCTCGCCGATGAAAATCTGCACGCCGCGGGCGTGGATGGATTGCTCGAGCAGGTGCAGGATATCCCGCTTCTGGTTAAAACTGTCGAACAGTTTCTTCAGCTTCTCGACGTCTGACAGTTCCGCGACATCCATCAGGTTGGTGTGCCCGGCCATGACGTAATCTTCCCGGTGTTCGCCACCCGCGAAGGCCTTCTGGGCCATCTCGATTGCCATCTGCATCTGCCGGTTAACGTTATTTTTCATGCGCTCCAGCTCTTCGACGATTTCCTCGCGAATGGTGTCCAGGCTCTTGCCGGCAAATTTTTCATTCAGGAAATTGGTGGCCTGTTGCAGCTCCGCGGGACTGTAGACACGCGCCGTGTTGATGATGCGATTCTGGATTTCCTTGTTGTTGACGACCAGTATGACGAGAATACGATTCTCGGACAGGGACATGAACTCCACGTGTTGCAGGGATCGGCCCTCGATGCGCGGCAGGGTCACCACACTGGCCAGTCGGGTAATCTCGGACAGCGCGCTGGAGGTCTTTTCCATCAGATTCTTGACGTCCTGTTCAGGATCCATTTCCCGGGCGATGCGCTTGATCTCACCTTCATCCAGTGCGTTCACCCGCAGCAGGCTGTCGACGAACAGGCGATATCCCTTGATGGTCGGTACGCGCCCCGCCGAGGTATGCGGTGAACTCAACAGGCCCAGGTCTTCGAGGTCAGCCATGATATTGCGGATGGTGGCCGGGCTGAGGTCCAGCCTGGTATCCCGGGCCAGGGTCCGGGAACCCACCGGCAAGCCGTCCTGAATAAAGTGTTCAACCAGTGACTTGAACAGAAACAGACTGCGTTCTGTCAGGAGGTTAGTATCACTTTTTCTCGACATTCAGGGACTCTCGAAAATAAAAAACCTGATTGATAAATAGCTTAGCCGGAATTTAGCACTCTCGATATGAGAGTGCAAAAATGAGGTTTGGCGGGGGCAGCGGTCCGTGCTAAGTTTGCCGCACAAAACACAAGAATCTCTTTTATGTTTAAGCATATAGGCCTGATAGCCTCAAACCGCTCCTCCGCCGACATCGCCCTGACAGTGCAACAGGTCGGGCAATTGCTGGAGTCCAGGAACATCCGCGTCAGTTACAGCCACAGTTGCGCGAAATTGTTGCCCGAACTGGCCGGGGTTTCGGCGGAAACAGATGATTTTTGTACGGATTGCGACCTGGTCATCGTCATCGGCGGCGATGGCACCATGTTAAGCGTGGCGCATACGATCTGTCATAAAAAAATTCCCCTGCTCGGCATCAACCGCGGGCACCTGGGGTTTCTGGCGGATATACCGGCTGACAACGTCGTCTCACAGCTTCAGGAGATCCTCGACGGCAACTTTGTCGAAGAAGAACGCTTCATGCTCTACAGCGAGATCGTCCGCGACGGCAATGTCGTATACACCGGTAATGCTTTCAATGACGTGGTCATACAAAAGGGCAATATTGCCCGGCTGGTGCAGTTCGACACCTTCATCAACGGCAATTTCCTGCTGACCCAGCGTTCGGACGGCATGATCATCTCAACGCCGACCGGTTCCACGGCCTATGCCCTGTCGGGCGGCGGACCCATCCTGTACCCGACGTTGGACGCCATGGTGCTGGTGCCCATCTGCCCGCATACCCTGAGCATCCGGCCCATCGTTGTCGACGGCAGCAGCCAGATCGAAATCACGGTCGGGGAGCGCGCCATAGACGAGGCCCGCCTGACCTGTGACGGTGAAATTGTCGGCGACATGCAATCGGGCGACCGGGTCAGGGTCAGTAAAAAAGACACACTCGTGCGGCTCATACACCCGGCCAATCACGATCATTTCAGCATCCTGCGCGCCAAGCTCAACTGGGGACGTTGAATTGCTGCGGGAACTTCACATCCGCAATTTCGCCGTGGTGGAGGCCCTGGACCTGGAATTCCACCATGGCATGACCGTATTCACCGGCGAGACCGGCGCCGGCAAGTCCATTATCGTCGATGCCCTCGGCATGATCCTCGGTGACCGGGGTGACAGCAGCATGGTACGCGATGGCCAGACCCAGGCGGAAATATCGGCGGTCTTCGAACTCACCGGCAATATCGTTGCGAGCAAGCTGCTCGAGGAGATGGCGGTCGAACCTGAAGAAAACGAACTCATCATCCGGCGGGTGATTCACCAGGAAGGACGCTCGCGTGGCTACATTAACGGCATGCCCGCGACCGTGCAGCAACTCAAACTCCTGGGCGAATGCCTGGTCGATCTGCATGGCCAGCATTCTCACCAGTCCCTGCTGAAATCCACGATGCAACGACAGATCCTCGACAATTTCGGGGATCTCGGCGATGGTCCGGCGCGGGTCGGGGAACTGCATGCACGCTGGCGTACTATCAGGGATCAGCTACAGACCTTGAGCGGCAGTCACGATGACCGCGAGGCGCGGCTTGCCCTGTTACGTTACCAGGTCGATGAACTGGAGGAACTGGAGCTGGCCGAGCACGAATTCCTTGAGGTCGAGACCCGGTTCAAGCAACTCAGTCATGTCAACCAGATCATGGAGACCGTCGAGGCCGCCAGCACCGGGCTTTGTACCGGCGATAATGCGGTGCTGGATCGTTGCACATCACACCTGCATGCCCTGCAACGCGCACGTGAACAGGACCCCGGCCTTGCCAACGTCATTGAACTCATCAATAACGCGGTAATACAACTCGAGGAAGCCGGCGCGGAGTTTCGTGATTACCTCGAGCGGCTCGATACCGATCCAGCATCATTACGCGAGACCGAGGAGCGCCTGAACCGCATTCTCGACATCGCCCGCAAGCATCACGTTCAGCCCGAGCATCTGCATGCGCACGCCGCCTCGCTGCGGTCGGAACTCGACCTGCTGACCGGCAGCGCTGAGCAGCATGAGGCCCTGCTCGAACAGGAACGGGCGACGTTGGCGGAATACCGGCAGGCGGCCGCGGAACTCAGTCAGCGCAGGCAACAGGCTGCCGGAAAACTCGGCAGGGAGGTCAGCAAAAAACTGCATAAACTCGGCATGCCGGCCGCAAAATTCAAGGTTGTAGTGGATTACGAAGCCGACAAACTGCCGGCGGCCAGCGGACTGGACCGGGTCGAGTACCTGTTCACCGCAAACCCGGGACAGGCCCCGAAACCGCTGTCGAAAGTGGCCTCGGGCGGTGAGTTATCGCGGGTCAGCCTCGCCATCAAGGTCACATCGACCGACCAGCTGGCCGCCAGCAGCCTGATCTTCGACGAGGTCGACAGTGGCATCGGCGGTGCAACCGCCGAGATTGTCGGACAAATGCTGCAACAACTGTCCGCGGCCAGCCAGGTCTTCTGCGTCACGCACCTGGCCCAGGTGGCCGCCTTCGCTGCCAATCACCTGCATGTCTCCAAGATCGCCGGTAACAATGTCACCCGGACCCGCGTCAGGCTGCTCGATGAAAACAGCCGGGTCGAGGAAATCGCCCGCATGATGGGGGGCGTAAAGATCACGGAGCAAAGCCTGGCGCATGCCAGGGAGATGCTGAATCACCGGGACAGCGGCTGAATCGCTGAAGGCTCACGGGGCGATCTCACGGCAAAGCCGCAGCCGGGACCGTTTACTCCTTCGGTTTCACATACAGGACGAGGCTGTGATCTACCAGTTCGTAACCGTGCGCTGCGGCGATCTCCTTCTGGATCTTCTCAATCATGTCATTCTGGAACTCGATCACCTTGCCGGTCTTGAGGCAGACCATGTGATCGTGGTGGGGGCCACGGTCCAGCTCAAAGACCGAGTGGCCGGAATCAAAATGGTGGCGGATCACCAGGCCGGCGGCCTCAAACTGGGTCAGGACCCGGTACACGGTCGCCAGGCCAACCTCCTCATCGGCGTCCAGCAGGGTCTTGTAGACTTCCTCCGCACTCATGTGTTTGTGATCGGCCTCTTCCAGGATCTGCAGAATACGGATACGTGGCAGGGTGGCCTTGAGACCGGCTTTTTTCAGATCATTCGCTTCGGCAGTCATTTCAACTCAATTCAATACTCCGGACCAATAGTATACTGAATCTCGCCCGCAGATGGGCAATCGGGGCGGGTGTGGATTTCCCGCCATTAGGCTACAATCCCCCCCCGGAAATCACGATCATGAAAGCCAGACATACAATTCCTGCCACCATCGCCCTGCTCGTGCTCTCGGGCTGTGCACAGATCGAGGACGGCAGTATCAAGCCGCCACTGGTCTACCGTATCGATATCCAGCAGGGCAATGTCGTGGACCAGACCATGATCAACAAGCTGCAGGTCGGCATGGACAAGAAACAGGTCCGTTTTATCATGGGGACACCCCTGCTCATCGACCCGTTTCACGATGAACGCTGGGAATACCTGTATACCTTCCAGGAAGGCGGCAGGCGTCGGCAAAAACGCCACATCACTTTGTATTTCGAAGATGACAAACTCGCCTATATTCGCGGTGATATCAAGGTCAGCCATATCCCGTCGCAGGATGATGAAACCAACACAGAGAAATCCGTCGTTGTCCCGGAGAATGTCAACAACAAGACCTTGCTGGAACGCTGGCTGTCCGATTCCCCCGCTGAAACTGACAGCGAACAGGTTGAAGACACACCGGCAAGCGCCGTGATTGAAGGCGGATCATCAGACCTGGAAACAGCCGAGCCTGAAACCGGAATTAAGACACCACCGGATAAAACCGCGGAAGAGGAATCGGTTGCGGATACGGAGGATGCCATGCCGGACGCCGAGACCGGCACTGACGGGGGTGGCTTTTTCAGCAACATATGGGACAAGTTGTCCGGCAAGGACAAGGATACACAGCCCGCGGATGCCGAAGTCCTGCAACCGGAACTGGAAAGCCGGTAATACTGTACCCGGGTTCAGCGGCAGAGTATTTTTGGCTGCTGCGGATTTTCCCGAAAAAGACTGACCATGTGACCAATGACCTGGATGGCCTGCGCCCCGGTCTGTTCACAGATTTCCCGGATCATTTTCTCCCGCTCATCGCGATCGACGTTAATCCGGATCTTTATCAGTTCATGATGCTCAAGGGCTAGGTCAATCTCATCGATCACACCCGCATGCAGGCCCTTCTGGCCGATCATCACCACGGGCCTGAGATGATGACACAGGGATTTCAACTGACTCAGACGTTTGTTATCAAGCGCAGCCATCTATTCCAACAATCAGAAATAATTCAATGTTAATAGATTTAAATTCTTATACCAATAATAACCAATCGATCCGATGTCTGTAAAAAACCTTCTTAAATGCTCTTTTCCTGATAGCGGTGGCGGGCGTTCGAGTCGCTCCTGGTTTCAGTTCGCTGCGACGGAAAATAAAAAAATACCGGCACAAGGCCGGCATTTTTATTTATATGGTGGAGGCGGCGGGAGTTGAACCCGCGTCCGTAAGTCTTCTACCGTTGGTTCTACATGCTTAGCCGACTCTTTGAATTTAACCGCCTGCTACCCGAACGGCAGGGAAAACAGACAGCGATTCCGGTCAGGTTTTAACGAATCAGCATCGGACCTGCATCATCGCGATCTTGTGTGAGTCGACGCCTGGTTCTGAGCGCACAAGCACACGTCAGGCAGACGGCATTAAGGCTGGTTATTAAGCAGCTAATGCGTAGTTGTCGTCGTTGGCAACTATATATTTTGCAGCTGGATTTACGAGGTCATCTGCGCCTCGGCATGCCCCGCGGGTTTCAATACCCACGTCGAAGCCAATACGCCCCCAAACTTTTATACCACGATCGTATAACCGTCCATGGTACTACTACAAGCTCATAGCCTGAACTTACCCGGTACGGCATGGGAACTTATGCAAATTATAACACTTTCTTTCGTTCATTATCCGGAAAAGATGCGGGCGCGTGGCCCGCATCTTGCCGCCGGCATGTCAGGAAGCAACCCCCTCACCGTTAACATAGCGGGTGATATGCGGCTCTACATCGGTCTGCGTATCATTGCCGGTAATACCGTAAAAATAACGCTTTTGATAATGTACGGTCGTTGTGTCCTCGACAGCAACACCGGCGGGTTTAACAACCTCGATAAGATTGATGTCTTTATCATCGGCATTGCCCATCATGGCGAGAATACCCATCAGAAATGCTTCTTTCATGTCTTAACCTCCAGATAGTTCATTTGTATTTTCACGATTTCGCTGCCTATGACAAAACGAAGTACAAAAAAGTTTCAGGATAATTTCCAGAGCGCAACGCGGGAACTTCCGGCGCATGCACGTGGTCTTTAATATGCCCTTCTGTTTGCACAGCGGGCGTTGATCTGAAATTCAGGTATGTTTAAGGATGCGCTGTTTTTGCCTGGCCCAGTCGCGATCCTTCTCCGTTTGACGTTTGTCGTGCGCCTTCTTGCCGCGGGCCAGTGCGATCTCAAGCTTGGCGCGCCCGTGTTTCCAGTACATTGCCGTCGGTATCAATGAATAGCCCTTGCGCTCGACCGCACCGAACAGCTTGCCGAGTTCCTTACGATGCAACAGGAGTTTTCGATTCCGCTGCGGGTCCGGACTGATGTGGGTCGAGGCCGTCGGCAAGGGCGTGATCAATGCACCGAACAGGTAAGCTTCGTTATCTTTCAATAAAATATAACTGTCACGTATCTGCACCTTGCCGGCACGCAGGCTTTTGACTTCCCACCCTTCCAGGGCCAGGCCGGCCTCGAAACGTTCCTCGAGGATAAAATCATGACGCGCCTTCTTGTTCAGAGCGATGGTAGATGATGTGGTGGTTTTCTTGTCCGCGGCCATGTGCAGTTGCTGCCTGTCTGATCGAAGTTGCGATTATAAGCACAAGCGGCGGCCCGGGCGACGCTACATTAGTTTTATGTATGGCTTGAGAGATCGGGGCCTTTACCGCAGAATGTCCTGCTAAAAAAGGAATCACCCATGAGCACAAGCCGCAAATCCATACACGGGCAATGGTCATCACGCTGGGCCTTCATCCTGGCCGCGACGGGTTCGGCCGTTGGCCTTGGTAATATCTGGCGGTTCCCGTATATCACCGGGGAAAACGGCGGTGGCGCCTTTGTGCTGGTCTATATTGCCTGCGTGATTGGCATGGGGATACCCATCATGATGGCCGAGGTCCTGATCGGGCGCCGCGGCCGGCAAAGTCCCATTAATACCATGCGCACCCTGGCCGAGGAGGAAGGTCATCACC
>JBFGPT010000037.1:0-8910 GCA_041564575.1 Gammaproteobacteria bacterium
CTTGATGCTGGCCAGGGGACAACTTACGGATGATTTGAACGTCAGTACGGGCGAGCGCCTGCGCGCCATTCTGGCCGGTCTGCTCGTATTGTCAGTGTTCGCGGTGATGATCGGATGGCTGAACTGGATGTTCATCCCGCTTATGCTGGTAATCCTCATCGCGGCAAACCTTGAGCTCATTCGTTTTTTCATCGATCAGCGGGGATTATTATTCGCGGCCGGCGCATTTGCCTATCACCAGTTTTATTACCTGTACAGCATGGCCGCCTTTACCTATGCCTGGCTGGAGCATCGTACTGGTCTTGTCAGGAAAACATCCGGCGCGTGAGCGCTGGCTCCCTGTTTCAATTCTTGCGCTCGTAGATCCTGATAGTGGTTTCTGGAATTGTCTTGCTGACAAAATGAATTTCTTGCTCGTGAATAACAGTATAGTGATCCAGAATCTTCGGGTCGATTTTGTCAAACGCAACCACGAGCATTTCCGGTAAATTATCGATATCGATTTTTTCCGTATATCGCAGCCTGTTTTTCAGAAAAAGTGACGATGCGCCGCCTGCCCCAAAGACAGATTCAGCGTCGGCAAATTCGGCCAACCCTGCTGACATGCCTGAAATGGCATAACCGGGCCTGACCATCCCCGGCAGGTACTGTGATAACCAGAGACAAACGAAGGCCAGAATATATACTGCTCCAAAACCGCGCAGAACTTGCCGTCGTTCACGAACACTGTAAACAGCCACAGTCAACAACGCTGCAAGTATCAGTGTCGACGGCCATAAGAACAGTGAACTCTCGGTTCCGATTTTCCAGAATGTATCGCCGATAATTTCAAGTTCAACTCCCGCGAACCAGAGTAAAGATACAATTAATGGAAATATAACCAGTGCGCACATGTGATTTATGGCTCGCCAGTATTTGTACAGGATCAGAGTCATTATCAGCGTAACGAGTATAAGCAAGGTTAACTGCTCACGAAACCTGTCAATTGTAATATCAGCCAGGTCGAGCATGGAGATAAACAGCGGGCATAACAAAACGGAAATCGGCATTGACAGCCAGGCAACACAAAATATTCTTCGCAAGCCCTGCATATCCATGAGCTTAATGCCGATATCCCTTCGTCCAATTATTCGCAAAATGGTTATACCCGCACCGAGATTCAATATGATTGGAATCAGGACATGATAAACGTAACGGGACGGAAAATACTCAAGGAATGCAGACACGGCAATCCATCCGCATATCCAGATTATTGAACAGGCATATATCATCGATGCCCTGGTTTCGGGCAGTTGTCCAAACGCAATCAGCAGTCCCGCGACAAGCCATAGAATGAGCAGGAACAGATTTATGGTGGCAGCGATATCACCATAGAAGAGGAAAGTTATTATCGAATACGTAGAAGACGGGCTCAGAAAGTGTTCAAGCCCCTGGAACGATGTCCATAAACGTTCCAGCAACGGCATCCCTCCCCAGAAAGCGGCCCCGGCAAGCAGAATTACAGCCGGAGCAACAAGCACACCAAGAAGAATAAAAGTCCGGGGCACCACGGTAGCCGCGTTTTCGCCCTTTTGAAGCAGAAGAAATATTATTATGAATATCGGCATGATTGGAGCGACGGTTGCCTTCATGCCTGCCGCCGCGATCATCAATAACCCGATTATTACAACTTTGGTACTGGAATAAGGTTTTGTTACAAGGGCTATAAAAGCCAGGAGTTCGAACAGCATTGCCGACATCTCGGGAATAGCCACTCTTGAGAGAAATACCAGATCGGTCTGAAAAGCCAGGACCAGAACCGAAACAAAAAGCGCATCCTGTGTCAGGCGGCTGCGAAGAAAAAAATAACATGCGATTAATAACGAGATACCACAGACGATACTTACCAGCCTGGCGCTGAAAAAACTGACATCGAATAGAAAGAACGAAACTGTAATGAGTAACTGGAACAGCGGTCCCAGTACGAGGTGCATCAGTGACAGCCAGGTGCCGGTGTCAATCCTCCCGAAAAGGACCAGGTTCCTTGCCTGCTCGGTCCATCTGCCTTCATCGGTGATGTAACCGGTCCAGTGGATATAATGTGGATCCGATTCCGGGAAAATAATCCGTATCAGAATTCCGGCAGCCAGTACAAGCAGTGTAGCCCAGCCAAAAAACGTATACTGATGACAGGCCCCTTCCGTAGACTCGCAATCTTTCATTTAACGTCTATTGATTCATTTCTGATTCGAAATATTCGATTGTTTTCTCCAGTCCGGCGCGGAGGGGCGTCATCGGTTTCCAGCCGATCTGCTTTTTGGCCAAGGATATTTCCGGTTTGCGGCGTGTCGGGTCATCGGCCGGAAGGGGCAGGTACTCGATTTTCGAGCGGGAACCGGTCATTTCCAGCACGAGCTCGGCCAGTTCCAGAATTGTAAATTCATCCGGGTTACCCAGGTTCATCGGGCCGGTAAAGCTGTCTTCCGTGGCCATGAAATCGATGATGCCGCGGACCAGGTCATCAATGTAGCAGAAGGAACGGGATTGCGAACCGTCACCGTAGACAGTGATTGGATCATTGCGCAGGGCATGCACGATAAAATTGGAGACGACCCGCCCGTCATCAGGCCGCATCCTGGGTCCATAGGTGTTGAAGATACGGGCCACCTTGATGATCATCTTGTGCTGCCGGTGATAATCGAAAAACAGTGTTTCGGCGCAGCGTTTGCCTTCGTCATAGCATGAACGCACACCCACCGGGTTGACATTGCCCCAGTAATCCTCGGTCTGCGGGTGGATCAGGGGATCGCCGTAAACCTCGCTGGTCGAGGCCTGGAAAATCGGGATATGCAGCCGCTTTGCCAGCCCGAGCATGTTGATTGCCCCGTGCACGCTGGTCTTGGTGGTCTGTACCGGATCATGCTGGTAATGAATCGGGCTGGCGGGGCAGGCCAGGTTATAGATCTGGTCTACCTCGACAAACAGGGGAAAGCAGACATCGTGGCGCAAGATCTCGAAATAGGGGTTTTGCAAAAGGTGGGCGATATTGCGCTTGGACCCTGTGAAGAAGTTATCGACACAAATAACCTCTTCGCCGGCATTGAGGAGCGCCTCGCATAAATGACTGCCAATAAAGCCCGAACCGCCGGTTACCAGCACCTGTGACATAGGATCCCCTCTTCTTTCTGCTTGTATTTATTTATCTTGTGCGCGAGTCCATGTGGCTGTCGATGATTGCACGATGGAAAGATAATGCTACAACAAAAAAACCCGCTTTTACACCAGATTTGGTTTTACCGCGTTAATGTGCGGATATTCGATTTGCCGGGAATGTATACAGTCAATCCGGCTCAAGCGAGGTATGTTTCCTGTCCCGTCCGGTTTGCCGATCCAGAATCACTGAATCTTTTTCGTGAGTCCGGCAGTTTCGTGTCCGGAACTACTCGATCCTGCGCAGGCTGTCGGCGGGACCGGACAGATAACCGCGGATTTCTCCGCCGGCCCAGGCCAGATAAAACAACAGCAGGTAGGGCATGGCAGTCATTACATGATTTTTGATGTTCGCTTTATGTCCTGTATCGCGGATCAAGCGAACAAACAGCAGCATGGGGAGTGCCAGCGTGGCAACGGCCGCGAGAAATCTTTTCAGCCTTGCATCAGGCGCGAAGCGGTTCCCGGCATAATACATCGAGTAATGGAAACGCTGCCGCAGGAAAAAGCCGAAACTGAATCGCTTGCAGTGACTGATTCTGATTTCATCATCTGCAACCAGCAGTTGTCCCTGCCTGCGCAAGACCGGATGCAGGGTCGTTTCCCAGAAGCCGGCCGTCAGCAGTTTCTCGTCCGCGGATTCCAGGGTTTCGCGCCGGTACGCAACGTTCATCCCGGCAACATTGGCGGCGGGACCAGTCTCGATAGGCGGTGACAGCGCGGCGTATTCGCACAGAAACGTCGCCCAATCGAGTGCCGTTTCGGTAAGACCGTTCTCCACGGCACCACCGACCACCGCGGCTTCAGGATAACATGCAAAGACTGCGGAAATTTTTTCCAGCCAGTCCGCCGGTGGAATGCAATGATCCTCTGTGACCAGTACCCGGGCGCCACGGCTGTGTTGCATGGCCAGTGTCCGCATGGTCGGCAGGTCCGTCTCTTCGGGACATTCGATCAGCCGAACCGCTGGATATTCGCTGCGAATACGTTCGGAAACCGTGTCTTTCAGACGATCAACTATGACTGTTTCGAATACCTGGTCTCCGCGCTGCCTGTTCAATGCTTCAAGCGTTTCCAGGATTCGGCCGCTATCCTCGGTGCTGACACGTGCGATCAACACCGAGTACTCAATTGCAGTATCATCCGTGCTGTTATTACCGGGTACCAACCGGACCTCCAGGGTTCGCTTCTACCCGCCCGCTGCCTGCAGATTTCCGATCCTGAATTTCGGCAATGATCGCCAGGTAATCCTTCAGGTAGCGTTCCCGCGTGTAGTATTTTCTGTACCCTTCCCTGGCAAGTTCAGAAAGCCGATCGTGCAATTCCGTATCGTTGACCAACCGCTCAAGTATCGCCGGCAATTCGTCTTCGCGGCGGTAAACAAATCCGGCCCCGGTCGTTTCAATAATCTCCGCGCAACCGCCCGAATCGCGGACCACAGCCGGTGTGCCGCAGGACATCGCCTCCACGGCGGCGAGGCCGAAAGTTTCCGGCGCCAATGACGGCAGGATCAGCGCATCCGCCTCCGTGTAGAGCGAAACCAGCGCCTCCTCGTCGATCTGTCCGGTAAATTTGATATTGGGATATCCCGAATACCGCTCGCGCAAATGTGAATCCGCATCCCCGGAACCCGCGAGGATCAGGTCGTAATCCTGCAGTGCCGTGAATTGGTCAAGCAGTTTATACACGCCCTTGGAGGCCGTTAACCGCCCGGTATAGACGAAGACCGGACGCTCACCGCTGCGTGGTTGCCGCTTCGTTTCAGGTTCGGAATTGAACCGTGAATACAGCGGAACAATCCGCGTGGGGACATCGGCATACATCTGCAGGTGCTGATCCGCGGTAAACTGGCTGGGTGCAATCAGCATGTCGATATTTTTCAGCGCGCGCTGCACCTGACCGGTGTAACGCCAGAACTGGGGCGGGATCCCGGAACGGATGCAGCATCGCAGGCACTCGCGGCTGTCGCAGCGTTTCTGGTCATTTTTCCAGAATATGTGCGTGGCACAGACCAGCCAGTGTTCATGCAGCGTATACAGTTTGACAGGCGCATGGCCATAGGCAAGCACGGCCGCGCCACCGACCAGGGAAATATTGTGAAAATTGATCACATCAAAATTATCGTCCAGCAAGGTGGCCAACTGGCCAGCTTTCAAGACGGGACGACCGAGTTGATGTGTCAGTAAAGGCGAGAGCGAACCCAGTCGGCTTTTCAGCCGACATACCTCTATGCCGTTGTCCATGTAGCGATTGGGTAACCCGGGATCGGCTTTTGTTGATTTGAGCCCGAAAGCATCCTCACAATGCACAATACGGACTTCATGGCCAATGTCGACAAGGGACCTGGCGAGTTCCCGCACGAAGATCCCGTCACCACCGAAATTATAGGGTGGATAAAACGTGGTCACCATGCAAAACCGCATCAGGATCTCCCGCAACGCTCTATTGAAGCAAGAACACCCTCGGCCGCCGCCCGCCAGGTGAATTTTCCCGCCTGCTGGAGCGCCTTGTGGCGTAGATTTTCCAGCGCATCCGGCCCTGTCAGAATCCCGGCCAGTGCGCGTGCAATTTCACCGGTATTGTACGGATCAAACAGGATCCCGCCCTGCCCGACGACCTCGGGCAGGGAGCCCCGGTTACTCGCCAGAACCGGAGTGCCACAGGCCATGGCCTCGACAGCCGGCAGGCCAAAACCTTCGGAAAAGGACGGCAACACCATGGCGGTTGATGCACGATAGATGTCGGCCAGCACTTCATCATCGACAAACCCGGTAAAGACAACCGCCTCCTTCAACCCTGGATTCGCTTCAATACGCTCCCGGAGTTCATCGAAGTTGGAATGAAACCCGTGTCCCGAGTAATCGCCTACCATTAACAGGCGCACATTGTCATGTCCATCCCCGGCCAGCAGTTGTTCCAGGCCGTCCAGCAAGCCATGCAGGTTCTTGTGCGGGGCGAACCCGCCAACATACACGAGGATCTGTGCATCATCCGGCAGGTTGAACCGACGCACGATTGCACCTCGCTGCTGCTCACGCTCCTGCGCATCGGTAGGCGGGGAAAAGGCGTCTTTGGGTCCTTCAGTTGTAACATCGATCATCTCCGTGTTTATACCGAGATGAGCATGTATTTCCTCTCGCGCCGCATTAGATACTGTCAGGAAACGCGTGGCTTGCAGGCGCGCCAGGCGCATCTTGAGCCACCAGAACAGGCGGTTACGCCAGCGCGGGAAAACCAGGTCGGGAAAATGCTCTGCAATTGCATCATGCAAGGTCAAAACCACCGGCAATCCTGGCGGCGCGGGAAACCAGGAATATACAGCCGGGTAAAACATGACATCCGGCCTGTTTGCTGCTAACGCGCGTGTAAATGCCAGGACATCGCCCACACTACGGCTGCCGTCGCTGATCGCCGATTCGGTTACCAGTTCACCCGTCCGCACGGTGACCAGCCGGGCCGTGTCCGGCAAATCACAGGGTGATTTCGGGTTGTCGCTGAACAGTATGAATTCATGTGATGTCGATGATTTGAGTAATGCGGATACAACCTCGCGGGTAAATCTCCCGAATCCCCTGCCATTATGCCAGGTCGATATGTCGATTCCGATTTTCATCCTGGCGTTACTGCAACACAACCCGTTGCCGGGTTCGTAGACGAACGTGAGCAATTTCAGAAATCATTTCCGCGATCTTCAAATGCATATCTATAAACCCGGAATATTTGCCCGCATTTGCAACATCAAGTGAACATGCTGAAGCTTTCTGCCCAGCATTTATTCAGGCATTGAAATCCGGTAATTATCACTGACAGTATAATGAACATCGTCTATTATGACTTGCCCGGAACCCGGATTACCTGTAACTGCCACTTGATGAGGTTTCAAATTTATGCGGTGTGGAGCCTGTAATTCAACCTTTTCGCCGTCCATATCCGTTCTATTCGCGCGATTCAAGAGTTCTGAAAAAGCGGCAAGGATCACAAATATGGCAGACTACTACCTGCATGCATCGATTCCTTCATAATAGTATGCAATATTTAAATCCGGATATCGATATACTTGTTTCGGTTTTTCATCCAGTATACGTTCACTTCCTGTCAGCCAGTTACTGCGTCATTGATGCAGCCGGACAGATCCTGATGGTATTCGGTTTTGAACAGTAACCCGGCGACCCTGCGCATAAAAAATGTTCTCGCCTTGAGCAGTGGCGAGTTTATATCCAGTCTGATCTCGTTCGCGGCTATCGCCTATCTTGCCGGCACACTGGGGCCGGAAAAATTCGGCATCCTGGGTTTCGCAACCGCAATCGTCAGTTTTTTTTCCCTGTTCGTCGATACCGGTTTTGCCGATGTGGGTTCCAGGGATGTTGCCCGGCAGCCAAAAGATGCGCTGACACTGGCCTCTTCCCTGACCGTTGTACGACTCATTGTGGCTTCACTCTGTTTTCTGCTGGTCGCCAGCCTGACGTGGCTGTTCGAAATGGATACCGAGCATTCACTGGTTCTGATAATTACCGGCCTGCTGCTGTTCGCGGCGACACTTGATACCGCCTGGGTTTTCAAGGGTCTCGAAAATGCTATGCCGATCGGTATTTCGCTTATCCTGCGCCGCCTGATTTTTGCATTCCTGGTATTTATGTTCATAGCCGGACCGGAGGATCTGCTCGTCGCACCTTTCGTCCAGTTTACGGGAGAATTACTCGGCGTATTGTGGCTCGGGCATCGACTGTTCAGTATGGGCACATGTCATCTCAACCTTGTTCATGCCTGGCGGATATATCGATCCTGCATATCCTTGATTTTCGTGAAACTGCTAAGGATCAGTATTATAAATCTGGATGTCATACTAATCGGTGTATTGACAACAGATCGTGCCGTAGGACTCTATTCGGCACCCTATCGTTTCTGTTATTTTCTAATGACAATATCCGCCGCCATACAGTTTGTATATCTGCCGGATATCGGTCGAAGTTCACCAGGTCCGGAACGCCGTGCTGCTGCCAGACGGCATCTTGAAATATGTGCGGCATTCGGTATTCCCATGGCTGCCGGTGGAGTGATTGTTGCAGAGCCGCTGATTCAACTACTCTTCGGTAATGAATACATAGAGGGGACCCGGGCGTTTCAGATACTGCTCTGCAGTGTCGGCATCATGTTCCTTACATCGCCGTTGCATAATATTCTTCTGGCGCAGAACCGGCTTCGACTGGAGGCATGGGGCCTGGTAGTAGCAACGATGATCAACATACTGCTGAACCTCGCCTGGATACCCGTATATGGAATCGTAGGCGCTGCCTGGGCCACACTGATCGCGGAAGTTGTGATTCTGGCCTGGTCCGCTTTTGCCGTATGGCGTGAAATGGGCATGACGCTGTTTCGCCCGCTGCTTCCGCCCATCGCAGGCACCGCCATCATGAGCACTGTATTGATGCTATTACCGGGAGAACCAACACCATTGTATATCAGTGTGCCTGCGGGAATGCTTGTCTATGCAACTTTCCTTGCTTTGTCGGGCCGGATCCCGGAGGACATTCTGCACACGTATCACCGTTTTATCAGCCAGATTAACCAGTCTTCCTGACACGGGCAGAAAAATCCTGACTTTTTATATCAGATTTTTATATAGGCCCGAACCATCTCGATTACCGCCATTTCAGGGTAAAGAATATAAAAAGCTGGCAGGGGTATTTACAGTTGAATTATCACCAGGTTCTGCCCGTTGAA
>JBFGPT010000038.1:0-8776 GCA_041564575.1 Gammaproteobacteria bacterium
CGAGAGTTGCGCGAGTTTCGTCTCTATGGTTTCCCATTCGGGCAAAGGATACAGCCACAGGGATCGATCCAGGGGATTGAGGGTCAGAACCAGGGCGCCATCGGCCTGCGCCTGCAAACGCTCACGGTAGCGGCTGGGGATGGCCAGACGCCCCTTGCTGTCGACGCTTAATGTGGTAAATCCTCGAAACAATCTGGCTCCCCTTGATCGTCATTTCACCCACAATTACCCACAATTCCCCACTAGCGAACTATAGGTTTTCGGCCAATCTGCTGTCAAGCAAACTTTGTATTTTTTTCGAGGAAATCTGCCTTTATTTACAGGTACTTATCGATGAAAACTGAGGAATTGGCCACAGTTTTGGGGGATATCGTTTTATAACGCTATTTTTATCATTAAGTTATAAAATAAACTTAAAGTATTTTTATAAGTATAGTCATAAATAGCGAGAAGATAAGAGATTTTCCGGCACGAGGCCGTTTAAACCGGGATCTCAGTGCTTCAGGGCCTCGGTCACGCTCTGGATCCGGTGGTTGCGGATTTCACGGGCCATGGCCTCGCCCTTGAGCCCCTGGGCTGCCAGCGTGCTGGTATCCAGTTCGGCCGCGACCCGCCAGGCCTTGCGCAACAGATCTGCCTGGGGATACTCGCGGTCCTCGAAACCCGTTCGCCCGCGCGCGTCCGCTTCGCAGGCCAGCAAAAACTGTTCAAAACGCGCGGGGCGCCGGAACACGTCGAGTTGCTCGAGTTTGCGGACGATGGTCTCCGGTTTCATCTCGCTGACGCGGTGACAGTCCAGGTGATGCCGGCACACCAGCACCGCCAGTTCGCGGTAGGCGCGCGGCACGGTGTAGCGATTGCACAGGGCCTCGACCAGTTGCACACCCTTTTCCTCGTGACCACGATGGCTGGGCCAGAGATGTTGCGGTGTTTCACCCTTGCCGAGGTCATGCATCAGGGCCGCGAACCGCACGCGGGTATCCGTGCTCAGGCGGCTGGCCTGGTTGAGGACCATCAGCGTATGGATCCCGGTGTCGACCTCCGGGTGATAGTTTTTCGGCTGCGGGATACCGAACAGCCGGTCCAGTTCCGGAAACAGCACCGCCAGCGCACCGCAGGCGCGCAACACCAGGATAAAGCGTCCCGGGTATTTGCCCCGCAGGGCCTTTTCCAGTTCCAGCCAGACCCGCTCGGGGCTCAGGCTGAGCAGTTCGTCGGCGTTGCTCAATGATTTCATCAACGCCAGGGTGTCGTTGTGTACCTTGAAACCGAGATGCGCGGCAAAACGCGCCACGCGCAACACCCGCAGCGGGTCCTCGGCAAAGGCCGGGGAAACATGCCGTAACAGTCCCTGCTCCAGGTCCGCGCGACCATTGAACGGGTCAATCAGCACACCATGGTCGTCCTCGGCCATGGCGTTGATAGTGAGGTCCCTGCGCTCCAGGTCCTGTTCCAGGGAGATGTCAGGCGTGGTGTGAAACTCGAAGCCATGGTAGCCAGTACCGGTCTTGCGTTCGGTCCGTGCGAGCGCGTATTCCTCGCGAGTCTCGGGATGCAAAAAAACCGGGAAATGCCGGCCGACCGGTCGATACCCCAGTCTAACCATTTCCTCGGGCGTGGCGCCGACGACCACCCAGTCGGTATCCTTCACGGGGATGCCCAGCAGCTTGTCCCTCACGGCGCCGCCGACCCTGTAGATTTTCATCGGACTGTCCTGTTCAGCGGTCACTTCACGGGCACGGTCTAGATGCTATGGTCCGTGCGTTGACGGTAATTATCATAGCGGGAACGGAAATTACGGCCGGCCAGGTATTCCGGCACGACGCTCTCGACCGGCACCGGATCCATGCCGAATCGGGCCCAGTTGCAGCTGGTGCAGGTGCTCGGTGTCCGGGTCGACAGGTAATTGTCCGTGGAAAACGGCTTGCCCGGCACGAAATCAAACACGAACGCCTGCAGGCGCGACAGCGTGTCGTTCAAGGGCACGACAAAACGTTTTATACCCAGGCAATTCGCCGTGTATTCGACCAGTTGTTTCAGGGTGTATTCGCGCGGACCGCACAACTCATAGCGTCTGCCGTAACTGTCCGGATCCGTCAATGTCCGGGCCATAACCGTGGCCACATCGCCGACATACACCGGGGCGAAGCGGGCGGCATGGCAGGCCAGCGGGAAAAAGTACGGGCTGATCTTCAACAGCGCGGCAAAACGATTGAAGAAACTGTCATCCGGACCGAAGATCACCGATGGCCGGAAACTGCTGACCCTGAGGCCCTCGACCGCGTGCAGGCGGGCCTCGGCCTCGCCCTTGCTGCGCAGGTAATAACTGCTGCCGGTATCCGCGTCGGCATTCAGGGCGCTCATCTGCAGGACCCGCCGTACGCCCGTGGCCTTGCAGGCGGTGATAATCTTGTCGGCCAGTTCCACGTGGGCAAAGTGGAATCCCTTACCCTGGCGCCCCTTCTCGTTGAGTATGCCGACCAGGTTGATCACGGCATCGCAGCCCGTAAAGAGCGCCTGTAATTGCTCCGGGTCATGGATATTCGCTTCGACCAGATCGACGCCAGGCAACAGGATCAGATCCTCTCGCCGTTGCTCGCGCCGCCGGGTCGGTATGGTCATTTTGATACCGGAGGCCGCCAGGCGGTTCGCCAGCACGCGTCCAACGAAGCCACTGCCACCCGGAATACAAACGCGTTCGATAATCATAGCCTGCCAGATAACATGGATGATGATAGGTTCATACTCGCAGCGGCGACCCGGGCCTCATCACTTGGATGACACGGTCAGGGTCTGGCATACCATAGCGGCCACTGCGCCATTGTTGCCGGCCGGCATGATGGCCGGCATCCGCTGACTCAATAATACCGCGTCTGTTTGCAGTCGCCAGTCATAGATACTGGCGTAGGACAGGACACGTTTGACGTAATTGCGTGTTTCAGTGAACGGGATGCGCTCCACCCAGACATCCGGTGCGCTGCAACCGCTTGCGGGCAGCCAATTTTTCACGCGATGCGGCCCGGCATTATAGGCCGCCGTCGCCAGCACCGGGTTGCCGTCAAATCTGTCGAGCATGCGTTTCAGATAGGCGCTGCCGATGGGGATATTGAACTCGGCCTGCAGCAGTTTATTCTTGTTGAAATTTTTCATGCCGATGTGCCGCGCGGTTTCCCGGCCGGTGGCCGGCATAACCTGCATCAGTCCCAGCGCGCCGGCCGGTGACCTCGCGTCTTCCACAAAGGCGCTCTCGGCGCGAACCAGGCCGTACATCCAGCCGAGGTCCAGCGATCGTTTCGAGGCGTAATCTCCGAGCAGGTCCCGGTACAGCAGGGGAAAACGCAGTTCCAGGTCATCGTAGATCCTGGCGCGGCCCAGGCTGAAGATGGCGCGGTCATACCAGCCCCACTCCTTGGCAATCTTCGCGGCCATTTGCATCTGCACCCGGGTCATGCGATTCAGGGCATGATGCCACTCGCGGCGCGCCAGGTAATATTTCCGCAACTGGTAGAATTCATGGGCCCTCTGTATGGCCGGGGTTTCCAGCACCAGCTGCTTGTCTTTCAGGTTTTCCGGCAACGGGTAATGATTCATGCGGTAAGTGATGCCCAGGCGATCAGCCGCCATGAAGCCGTAGAAATCCCGTTCCCCGGCGATGCGCTGAAACGCGCGGCTGGCCTCCTCCGTGGCGCCGGTCTCCTGCAGGGCGCGCCCGCGCCAGTACCACCACTGATTGCCCATGTCAGGATGACTGGGAAAGCCTTCGGTCCAGCGCAGTAACTGCCGCCAGTCCGGGCCTTCCAACGCCAGTTTGAGGCGGTACAGAAAGACCTCTTCATCCACCAGCGCCGGGTCAACGCGGTCAAGCAATGACATCGCCCCGGAATGATTTTTTCTGGCTGCCCCGACTGCCAGCTTACGTTCCAGTTTCCCGACTTCGCCTGCGGTATAGCTGTAATGGTCTTTAATGTAATGCCATCGCGTCAGGGCCTGATCCAGGTTCCGCCGGGCCAGACGCTCGATGCCATACAGGAGGATCTCGCGGGCCAGGGGCTGATCCGGCAGTCCTGGCTTGGCGGTATGGCGCAGCGGATCCTGGTGCATCTCGACCCAGTGCTGTTGTAATTGTCTTTGATCCGGTGGCAACTTCCGGCCGAGATATCCGGCCAGGCCGGTTTTGCCGTTTTCCATGGCCAGGCGGATCCTTTGCCAGATCAGGTCGCTGTCCATCAGATCACTGTCATACAAAAGTCTGAAGGGGCCGTCGCACTCATCCGGCAGGGATTTTCCGCTTAACCAGACGCTGCGTATATCTTTGATCAGATAAATGTGATTGCCGGTATTGATCCTGGCCTGCAGGTGCAGGCACTGCAGCCGCTCGTCTTTCTGTGGCGTGTAGAATTCCTGGAAGGCCTGCCAGTTGCCCTTGCGGGCCAATTGTAACAACCAGCGCGTACGCAAGGCTGCCGCATCGGGCAGATCATGATAGTTCTCGAGAAACCAGCGAACCTCGTCGACACCGGCCTTGTGCAAGCGCGGTTTGAGCCAGGCGTGGTGCAGGTAGGGCACCAGGGGATAATCGCCGAGTTGCGCCAGGGTTTCGCGAAACTTATCCAGCCGGCCGGCGCGCGCATGGACCATGGCGCGGGTATAGAGCTTGCGTTGTTCAGACAGGGTATCCGCCTGTGACCACGGTGAGACGACCACCAGCAGCATGACTGACAGTGACAGTATCGCTGTCTTCAACTTCATAGTGAAAATGCGCCCCTTGCTGGCGGTACGGCTGGACATCGGGCTGCCTACTTTACTTTAATGCGGAGCATTAGTGAATTTGTCCATGAGCATGAATACCCCGGGTGACGTTCCGTTCATAATTTGTGGCGATGACATCTTGATGACAAGATAGAGAGGCTATGGTTTCCAGCTTCATCGATATCAACCTGCTGATTTATTTCCTGCTCGGCGCGGTCGCCGGTATCACCGGCGGCATGATGGGGCTGGGTGGTGGCATCGTTATCGTCCCGGCCCTGCTGTTCCTGTTCATCAAGCAGGGGATGCCCGGCGATCAACTGATGCACATCGCCGTTGCCACCTCCCTGACCACTATTATCTTCACCTCCGTCGCCGCGGCCTGGTCACATCACCGTAAGGGCGCGGTGCTGTGGCCGCAGATCCGGTTCATGATCCCGGGTATCGTGGCCGGCGCCGTGGCCGGTGCCGTGATTGCCGACTACCTGCCGGGGGACCAGTTGCGCCGGGCCTTTGGCGTTTTCGAGATCCTCGTCGCCCTGCAGATCGGTTTCGGATTCAATCCGAAAGCGGGGCGCAGCCTGCCGCGGACGCCCGGATTGATTGTCTCCGGAATCGTTATCGGCACGTTGTCGACGATCCTGGGTATCGGCGGCGGCACCCTGACGGTGCCGTATCTGATGTGGTGTAACATCGATATTCGCAAGGCCGTTGGCACCTCATCGGCCTGCGGCTTTCCGATTGCGGTTGCCGGCGCACTGTCGATGATCCTTATCGGTTCGGGTCACGACGATCTTCCGGACCACACCCTGGGCTATCTGTACTGGCCCGCCGCGATAATGATCATCATGTCCAGCATGCTGTTCGCACCGGTCGGGGCCTGGCTTGCACATACCCTGCAGGTGTCCATACTTAAAAAGATTTTCGCTATGCTGCTGTTCCTGATCGGTTTGCGTATGGTGATCTAGTGAAATGAAAACCTGGCTCTTTATCCTGTCGCCGCTCTGCCGCTTTCTCGACCCTGCGAGCGCCAGGAAGCGCAAGACGAAAAAAGCCGGGATCGGGGCGCGTAGAGACCGCGCGCTGTACTGTAAATTTTGTGGACAATTAATCTCGACCGAAAACAACCGTATCCCGGTCAATGCCTCCCATGATCACACCTGTATCAATCCGGCCGGCATAGAATTTCATATCGGCTGTTTCGATCAGGCCCCCGGCTGCACGGCGGTCGGCCCGGTCTCGCTCGAGCATACCTGGTTCGCCGGTCACTGCTGGCAGATCATTGTCTGCAGCAACTGTCATGAACACCTGGGCTGGTATTTCAGAAACGGCAGCGGTTTCTTCGGCCTGATCCTGAACAAGCTGAAACCGGGTTAGCGCCATGGTCGTTCAGGAAACCCTGACAATACAGACACGCGGGCGGGGGACGCAGGAGATCACCCGCGCGGTGGAAGACGTCGTCTCGGCAGCGGGCATCGGACAGGGTATTTGCAACATCTTTATTCATCACACCAGCGCCTCCCTGATCCTGTGCGAAAATGCTGACGCCACCGTGCGCAGCGATCTCGAGACCTACATGGCGAGGACCGTACCCGATGGCGACCCGATGTTCCGGCATACGGCCGAGGGTGATGATGATATGCCGGCCCATATCCGCAGTATCCTCAGCGGCAGTTGCCTCAGCCTGCCGCTCGCCGGTGGCCGCTGCCTGCTCGGCACCTGGCAGGGTATCTATCTCTGGGAACACCGCCACCACGGTCACAGTCGAAAGATTACAGTCACCCTGTACGGAGAATGATCATGCCCAGAGCTGAATGGAACGGGGCCGTACTGGCCGAATCCGACGATTGCGAGGTCGTCGAGGGGAATATCTACTTCCCGAGGGAATCGCTGCACCAGCAATATTTCAGGGACAGCAGTACGACCAGCCGTTGTTTCTGGAAAGGGACCGCCAGTTATTATGACATCGAGGTCAATGGCGAGATAAACAAGGACGCGGCCTGGTATTACCCGGACCCGAAACAAAAGGCGAACGCCATCAAGGATTACGTGGCATTCTGGAAGGGAGTCAATATCACGAAATGAACTCTGCGCCAGAGCATCCATGCCGGCAACATCACATTAATGAACTACAAAAGTGCCATGCCCCGTATCGGGGCATGGCGACGAGAAATTATAGCGGTTTTACGTTTTCAGCTTGCGGGCCTTTTTTGCCCTCGACAATATTGAATTCCACCTCCTGGCCTTCCGCCAGGGTCTTGAAACCATCAGACTGGATTGCACTGAAATGTACGAATACGTCCGGACCGTCGGCCTGTGTTATAAAACCAAAGCCTTTTGTTTCATTGAAAAATTTTACCTTGCCGGTGAATGTGTCAGACATTGAATTTTCCTGTATTACGATTAATTGATTAAAAAAAAGCCTAGAAAAATCCGGATAGTACTTTATGAAATACAGGACGAGGAACGGGAAAGGGACTTCGAAATGCAGGACATAAACGTAGCCGGGAATTTAATAAGCTGATCAGATTATAGACATCTGCCGGTCAGATGCAATGAATTCCCGTGTCTGAAGCTATTTTTCCGCGCCCAGTAATTGCGCCCGCCGCAGTGTTTCTGACGGTTCCTCATGCAAAGGCGCCTCCCAGCCGGAGGTATGTTTGCTGATTATTTCCAGCAGTGCATCAATATGATCCATTTGTGCATTCAGCGCCGGTATGTAGGAAAAGTTTTCACCGCCGGCGGTCATAAAAAATTCACGATTTTGCATATCAATTTCTTCCAGCGTCTCCAGGCAATCGGCGGCGAATCCCGGACAGATGATCTGGACATGCCGGACCCCCTGCCCGGGAAGTTCTTTCAGGGTCATATCGGTATAGGGCTTTAACCATTCACGTGGACCGAAACGCGACTGAAACGTGACCTGCCACTGATCATCCTGAAGCTGCAATGACTCCGCGACCAGCCGTGCGGTTTTATGGCACTCGCAGTGATAGGGGTCGCCGGCGGTAAAGTAATGCATGGGTATTCCGTGGAACGAGAAAATCAAGCGGTCCGGCCGGCCGTATTCCGCCCAGTGGCGCTCAATACTCCTGGCGAGGGCCGAGATATAGGCCGGTTCGTCATGGTAATGGTTCACCATGCGCAACTCCGGCAGTCGGCGCCAGTTTTTTAAAACATTGCTCACGGCATCGAAGGTCGAGGCCGTGGTGGCCGCGGCATATTGCGGGTACAAGGGCAGCACCAGGACACGGGTTGTATTGGCGGCACGCAGGCTTTCCAGTCCGTCGCGGATCGAGGGCTTGCCGTAGCGCATGCCAATGGCCACCTGCATGGCATCGCCGAGGCGCTGCTGCAGGGCCGCGGCCTGCTGGCGTGTGGTGACCAGCAGGGGTGAGCCCGCATCCGTCCAGACCTTGGCATAGGCGGCAGCGGATTTGCGCGGCCGCACTCTCAGAATAATGCCGTGCAATATGCACCACCAGATCAAGCGCGGCACCTCGATCACGCGGGGATCGGACAGGAACTCGCCCAGGTAGCGGCGCAGCGCCGCGGCGGTGGGCGCCTCCGGCGTACCGAGATTGGTCAGCAGGACTCCCGTACAGGCACGAGTATCGTGGTGGTAGTCGGAATTGCCAGTATACTTTGGCATAACGTATGTTATATCGGAGCGACCGATGTTTGTAAAAAATATCCGCGAGTGCAGTGAATTCATCGCCAACGACGGTTGCCTGCTGCGCGAACTGCTGCACCCGGACAATGAACCACTGGACCTGCCCTATTCACTGGCCATGGCCCGGGTTGCGCCGGGCAAACAATCCTGCCGGCACGTGCTGAAGCAGGCGGAAGTCTATTACATACTGGACGGCAGTGGTTTGATGCACATCGACAAGGAAAACGAAGTCGTCATCAGCGGCGACATGATTCATATCCCGCCGGGCGCGGAGCAATGGATAGAAAACACCGGAGAAGCCGACCTGCTGTTCCTGGCGCTGGTCAGCCCGCCCTGGACGGCAGCGGATGCTACCCG